>CAMBOY010000171.1 GCA_945869245.1 Hydrogenophaga intermedia | reverse complement strand
TGATTTTGGTGGCCAATGCGTCCACAGCCTTGGCGTCGCCGGCGTATTTTTTGGCGATTTCTTTGTAGGCTGGACCCACCAGCTTTTTGTCCACCGCATGGCAAGCCATGCAGTTCTTGCTCTTGGCTAGGGCTTCGTCGGCCAAGGCCGGAGCGGAGACGGCGGTCAGGGTAGCCAGAACGAGAAGAGCGCGTTTCATTGTGTTGACCTCTGGGGTGGTGAAGGATGTTGCGAATTCTACCGAGCCCGCCGCACGAAGCCAGCGCCGTTACAGAGTTTTGCCATTGATGCAAGGGTATTACAAGGACGCGGGCTCTCGCTGGCGCAGCGCGCGCGCCGCACAGAGCGCAGATAATCGCGACCATTGTTTGTTTTTGAGTGCCCTGGAGACACCATGCCCGTTTACCGTTCCAAGACCACCACCGCCGGCCGCAATATGGCGGGTGCCCGCGCACTTTGGCGCGCCACCGGCATGAAAGACGGCGATTTTTCCAAGCCCATCATCGCCGTGTCCAACTCGTTTACGCAGTTTGTGCCGGGCCATGTGCACCTGAAAGACCTGGGCCAGTTGGTGGCGCGCGAGATCGAGGCCGCTGGTGGTGTGGCCAAAGAATTCAACACCATTGCGGTGGACGACGGCATTGCCATGGGCCACGACGGCATGCTGTATTCGCTGCCCAGCCGCGAGCTGATCGCCGACAGCGTGGAATACATGGTCAACGCCCACTGCGCCGACGCGCTGGTGTGTATTTCCAACTGCGACAAGATCACGCCTGGCATGTTGATGGCCGCGATGCGCCTGAACATTCCAGTGGTGTTTGTCTCGGGCGGCCCGATGGAGGCGGGCAAGGTCAAGCTGGCGGTGCCGGGCACCCAGACCATTCAGATCAAAAAGCTCGACTTGGTGGACGCCATGGTGATGGCGGCCGACGACAAGGTGAGCGACGCCGATGTGGCCGAGGTCGAGCGTTCGGCTTGCCCGACCTGTGGCTCGTGCTCGGGCATGTTCACCGCCAATTCCATGAACTGCTTGGCCGAGGCTCTGGGCTTGGCCCTGCCGGGCAACGGCACGGTGGTGGCCACCCACGCCGACCGCGAGCAGTTGTTCAAGCGCGCCGGCCGCTTGGCGGTGGAGCTGTGCAAGCGCTACTACGACGAGGGCGACGAGTCGGTCTTGCCTCGCTCGATTGCCACTTTTGAGGCGTTCGAGAACGTGGTGTCGCTCGACATCGCCATGGGCGGCTCGACCAACACGGTGCTGCACCTGCTGGCCACCGCGCAAGAAGCGCAGGTCAACTTCACCATGGCCGACATCGACCGGCTCTCGCGCCGCGTGCCCACGCTGTGCAAGGTGGCGCCCAACACCAACAAGTACCACATTGAAGACGTGCACCGCGCCGGCGGCGTGATGGCCATCCTCGGCGAGCTTGACCGTGGTGGTTTGTTGCACACCCATGTGCCCACGGTGCACAGCAAGACCATGAAAGACGCGCTGGACCAGTGGGA
This sequence comes from Hydrogenophaga intermedia, assembly GCA_945869245.1. Taxonomy (GTDB): domain Bacteria; phylum Pseudomonadota; class Gammaproteobacteria; order Burkholderiales; family Burkholderiaceae_C; genus Hydrogenophaga; species Hydrogenophaga intermedia_B. The sequence goes on along the minus strand of CAMBOY010000171.1, from coordinate 5,507 downwards.
CGTGGCGCGCCAGCCGTCCGACGAGGTCAAGACCTTCTACATGGCCGGACCGGCTGGCATTCCGACCCAGGTGGCTTTCAGTCAAAACACCCGTTGGCCCTCGCTCGACACCGACCGCAAGGACGGTTGTATCCGCAGTGTGGAACACGCCTATTCGCGCGATGGCGGTCTGGCGATTCTCTACGGCAATCTGGCGCAAGACGGCTGTATCGTCAAGACGGCGGGTATCGATGAAAGCATGTTTGCGGTCGAGGAACTGCGCTACACCACCAGCGTGCCGACCTCCACCCTGCGGGTGTTCGAAGGCCCAGCCCGGGTGTTCGAGAGCCAAGACGCCGCAGTCGATGCCATCCTGGCCGACCGCATCCAGGCCGGGGACGTGGTGGTGATCCGCTATGAAGGCCCGCGCGGCGGCCCCGGCATGCAGGAAATGCTCTACCCCACGTCGTATCTCAAGTCCAAAGGCCTGGGCAAGCATTGCGCGCTGCTCACCGACGGCCGCTTCTCGGGCGGCACCTCGGGATTGTCGATTGGTCACGTGTCGCCCGAGGCGGCTGCCGGTGGCGTGATTGGTCTGGTGCGCGAAGGCGACACCATTCGCATCGACGTGACCCAGCGCTCCATTGAATTGGTGGTGGACGCCGACGAACTGGCGCAGCGCCGCCAGCAACAAGACGCGCTGGGCTGGAAGCCTGCACAAAAACGCGAGCGCAAGGTGTCGGCTGCGCTCAAGGCCTATGCCATGCTGGCCATGAGCGCCGACAAAGGCGCGGTGCGCGATCTGTCCTTGCTGGGCGACTAAGTCCGCGCCCTGCGGTGCACAACAACGGCCTCTGTGGAGGCCGTTTTTTTTGGGTGGCTGGGCTGTCAGGCCAGCGCGTGCAGCAGGCACAATCTCTGTCATGTTGACACATCCTCAAATCGATCCGGTTGCCTTGCAGCTCGGCCCCGTGGCCATCCATTGGTATGGCTTGACCTATCTTGCGGCGTTTGCCTTGTTTGTGCTGTTGGGCCGCGCGCGGCTGCGGCACGAACCCTTTGCGTCGGTGCGCCAGCCCAGCCCCTGGAGCGCTCGCGATGTGGAAGACATCTTGTTTCTGGGCGTGGTGGGGGTGATTGCCGGGGGGCGTGTGGGGTATTGCTTGTTTTACAAGCCGGCCTATTACCTCAGCCATCCCTTGGAAATCTTCGCGGTGTGGCAAGGCGGCATGAGCTTTCATGGCGGTTTGCTGGGTGTGCTGGTCGCCATGGTGTGGTTTGCGCGCAGCCGCCAGCGGTCTTGGCTGCAAGTGATGGACTTTGTGGCCCCCTGTGTGCCCACTGGTTTGGCGGCCGGCCGCCTAGGCAACTTCATCAACGGCGAGTTGTGGGGGCGGGTGGCCGATCCGTCCCTGCCCTGGGGCATGGTGTTTCGGGGTGCCGGCGATGCGCCGCGCCATCCCTCGCAGCTCTACCAGTTTGCGCTAGAGGGTGTGTTGTTGTTTGTGCTGCTGTGGCTGTATGCGCGCAAACCGCGCGCCACTGGACAGGTCAGCGCCGCTTTTTTGGTGGGCTATGGTGTGTTGCGTTTTGTGGCGGAGTTTTTCCGCCAGCCCGACGATCATCTGGGGCTGTTGTCTTTGGGCATGAGCATGGGGCAGTGGTTGTGTGTGCCCATGGTGTTGGGCGGCGCCGCCTTGTGGGTGTGGTTTGGGCGCCGAGCGGCTTGAATGCCTGAGCGTGCGCACAGGCTGTGGATCGCGCGCACAATGAACTGAGCGATGGTGCGACAACACACAACGGAGACAAGACCATGCAAGAGTCCCTGTGGGGTCGGCGCGACCTGCTGCGCGCCGCAGCGGCCGCAGTGGCCCTGTGCGGTGCGGGTGCTCGTGCCCAGGGCGCTTGGCCGAGCAAGCCGGTCACGCTGATCGTGCCCTTTCCTGCCGGGGGTGGCACCGACGCGTTTGCGCGGCCGCTGTCGGCGCAGTTCACCAAGCTCACGGGCAAGTCGCTGGTGGTCGACAACCGCGGTGGGGCCGGGGGCACGCTGGGTGCGGGCGTGGCCGCTCGAGCGCCAGCCGACGGCTACACCCTGTTCATGGGAGCGGTGCACCACACCATTGCGCCCAGCATGTATCCCAGGCTCGACTACGACCTGGAACGCGATTTCTTGCCCTTGATGTTGGTCGCCAATGTGCCGCAGGTGCTGGTGGTCAACACCCGCAAACACGGACAACTGGATTTCAAGGCGTTCCTGGCCGCAATCCGGTCCATGCCGGGAAAGCTCAACTACGGATCGGCGGGCAGCGGCACCTCGCACCACTTGGCCGGCGAGTTGTTCAAGCAGCAAACCAAGACCTTCATCACCCACATTCCGTACCGAGGGGCTGGGCCTGCTCTGAATGATCTGATCGCCGGCAATGTGGACATGATGTTCGACGGGTTGGGCTCTTCGGCCGCCCACATCAAGGGGGGGCGCATCAAGGCGCTGATGGTGTCTGGGACCCAACGCAGTGCGGCGTTTCCCGATGTGCCCTGCGCCGCCGAGCTGGGGCTGCCCGACTACACCGTCACCACCTGGTATGGCATCTGGGCGCCGCGTGGCACACCCGCCGTGGCGCAGGAGCGCGCCATCGAAGAAATCCGCAAAGCCGTGTTGGCCGACGACGCCAAGGCGGTGTGGGCTGCGCAGGGCGCCGATTTTCCCAACTTGACCCCGGGGGCAGTTTGATCGATTCATCAAAGCCGAGCTCAAGCGCTGGGCGCAGGTGGTCAAGGTCTCGGGCGCCAAACTCGACTGACGCAGAACAGGGGTGTATTGCACATGGCCGCTTGTGTTCGCTGGCGCACCGATGGGGGCATTGCCCGCATCGCGTTGAGCAATCCGGGTAAGTTCAACGCCATGTCGTGCGCCATGTGGCACGAACTGCGCCAGGTGTGCGAAGCCCTGGCGCAGCGCCAAGACCTGCGGGTGGTGGTGGTGGCGGGGGAGGGTGGGCATTTTTGTGCTGGCGGCGACATCGCCGAATACGGTGCATTTCGCTTCGACACCGACAGCCTGCGCGATTTCCACGAGAACCTGGTGTGGGGTGGCTTGTCGGCGCTGCTGGCGCTTGAGCTGCCACTGGTGGCCCAGATCGAGGGCAACTGCATGGGGGCGGGTGTGGAGATTGCGAGCTGCTGCGACATTCGGGTGGCCGGGCAGAGTGCGCGCTTTGGTGCCCCCATCGCCAAGCTGGGCTTCCCGATGGCGCCGCGTGAGGCCGAACTGGTGGCGCGCGAGCTGGGGCTGGCGACCGCACGGCAGATGCTGTTGGAAGCGGCTGTGTTGGACGCGCCCACCCTTCTGGCCCGAGGCTTTTTGCACACCGTGCTGCCCGACGCCGACGTCTGCGCCGAGGTGCACCGGCGCGCGCAGCACATGGCGCAGCTGGCGCCACAGGCCGCCCGCCAGAACAAGCAGACGTTGCGTGCGCTCGCCAGTGGTCTCGGCGTCGCGGCCTTGTTGCCCAGTGCCTACGATTACGCCGACAGCGCCGAGCACCGCGAAGGTATTGGCGCTTTTTTGGCCAAGCGGCCACCCCGTTTTTGATGTCTATGTTTGCCAAGCCATGAGCAATCACAACCTGTTTGTCGCCCTGCGCGATGCCTTTCCCACTGATCTGGACCGCACAGCGGTGCAGACCGATACCGGCCTGCGCTACTCCTGGCGCGACCTCGACCGCGCCACCGCCATGGTGGCCAATCTGCTCGATTCGCTCGACCTGCCACCGGCCTCGCGCATCGCGGTGCAGGTCGAAAAGTCGGTCGAAGCCATGGTGTTGTACTTGGCCACATTGCGCGCGGGCCATGTGTTTCTGCCGCTGAACACCGCCTACCAAAGCGGTGAAATGGCGTACTTCATTGGCAACGCCGAACCGGCGGTGGTGGTGTGTAGCCCCCCAAACCACGGCTGGGTCAGCAAAATCGCCTTCACCGCTGGCACGCAATACGTGTTCACGTTGAGCGAGGACCGCACCGGCAGTCTGCTTGAGCGCGCCGCCCACCACAGCGACCGCCACACGCCCGCCGTGCGTCAAGACGACGACCTGGCCGCCATCCTCTACACCAGCGGCACCACCGGCCGCAGCAAAGGTGCCATGCTCACGCACGGCAATATGCGCAGCAATGCGCTGATGCTGCGCGACTACTGGCAGTGGCAGCCGCACGACGTACTGATCCACGCGCTGCCCATCTTCCATGTGCACGGCCTGTTTGTCGCCATTCATGGAGCGCTGATCAACGGCAGCAAGATGATCTGGCTCTCCAAGTTCGATCCGAAGGCGGCGATTGCCCAGTTCTCCGAGGCCACGGTTTTTATGGGCGTGCCCACGCTGTATGTGCGCATGCTGGCCGAACCGTCGCTCACACCCGCGCAGGCGGCACACATGCGCCTGTTCATCTCGGGCTCGGCGCCGCTGTTGATTGAAACTTTCAGCGAGTGGCAGCGGCGCACCGGCCACACCATCCTGGAGCGCTACGGCATGAGCGAGACCGTGATGCTCACCTCCAACCCCTGCGGACCAGACGCGCGCTACGGTGGCGCCACCGAGCGGTGCGGTGGCACGGTGGGTTTCCCGCTGCCGGGCGTGAGCCTGCGGGTGGTGGGCGAGGACGGCCAAGCGCTGGCGCCCGGCGCGATCGGCGGCATTCAGGTTCAGGGCCCGAACGTGTTCAAGGGCTACTGGCGCATGCCCGAAAAGACGGCCGAGGAGTTCACCTCAGACGGCTTTTTCAAGACCGGTGACGTGGGCAAGGTGGACGGGCGTGGTTACGTGACCATCGTCGGGCGCAGCAAAGACCTGATCATCTCCGGTGGCTACAACGTCTACCCCGCCGAGATCGAGGGCTGTATCAATGAGTTGCCGGGGGTGGCCGAAAGTGCGGTGGTCGGGGTGCCGCACCCGGACTTTGGCGAGGTGGGGATCGCGGTGGTCATTGCCAAAACCGGCGCCACGGTGGAGCCCGACCGCGTGATTGCCGCACTCAAGTCGACGCTGGCCAACTTCAAAATCCCCAAGCGCTGCGTGGTGGTGCCCGAACTGCCGCGCAACACCATGGGCAAAGTCCAGAAGAACCTGCTGCGCGAGCAGTACACAGCGGCCTTCTTATGAACAAGCGGTAGGGCGCTGCGATCACCCAACCGCGACCCGCAGCGCGTGTTCCTGGGTTCAGAACGCGGGTGGCCCTTACCTCAACACCAAGACGGGTATGTGTGAGTGTGTCAACACATGTTGGGTCTCGCTGCCCAGCAGCAGCCGCTTGAGTCCTTTGCGTCCGTGTGAGGCCATCAAGACCAAATCGCATTTGCTGCGCTTGGCGGCCGCGATGATGGACTCGGCCACCAGATCGGAGCGGACAATCTGGGTTTTGACCTTGACTTGGCGTTGTTGCCCCAGGCTCTTGATGTGGTCGAGCTGCGTCTGGGCCTGTTCCACCCAGCCGGCTTCAATCCGTTGGCTGTCGTCCACGTCCAGCGCCATGCC
>CAMBOY010000170.1 GCA_945869245.1 Hydrogenophaga intermedia | reverse complement strand
AGCGAGAGCACCCGGTCTCCCGCCAACACACCAGCGCGCTGCGCCGCCCCGCCGTCCATCACTTGACCCATGACCGGCTCGGTCCAGGGCACGCCCAGGCCAATGCGCGCAAACAGCTGGGCGTCGGCGTCGCGGGTTTGTAGGCGGCTCAAGGGCAAGACCACATCCACCGGTGCGCCCGCGCGGTTGAGCGACAAGGTCGTGTCGGCGCCGTCGAGCGCGGCCTGGGTCAGCGCCCACCGCACATCATCCATGCTGCGGACCTCGACCGATTCGCTGGCCCAGCGCATCTCGGTGATGACATCGCCCGAGCGCAGCCCGGCATCGGCGGCCACGGTGCTGGGCTGCGGCGCGGCAATGCGCGCCACCGGCGCGGTTTGCCCGGTCCAGTTCACCAAGGCGTACAGCAGCACCGCCAGGCCCAAATTGGCCAATGGACCGGCTGCGACAATCGCGGCGCGTTGGCGCACCGACTTGTTGTTGAAAGCCAAATGTTTCTCGTGGCTGGCCACTGGCGCTTCGCGTTCGTCAAGCATGCGCACATAACCACCCAGCGGGAGTGCGGCCAACACAAACACGGTGCCGCTGCGCGGACTGGTCCAAGTCAACAGGGGCTTACCAAAGCCCACAGAGAAGCGCAACACCTTGACGCCGCAGGCCACCGCGACCCGGTAATGGCCGTACTCGTGAAAGGCAATCAACAAGCCCAAGGCGAATACAAAGGCAAGCACGGTCAACACAGCAACTCCTTGCCAGGCGCCTGGCGATCCATCACACAGGGCTACGACTCACGCCGCGCGGCAACGTTCCACAGCAGCCTCGGCGCAACGGCGCGCCTGGGCGTCGAGGTCCAGCAAATCCGCCACCGAGGCCACGGCACCAGGCTGCACCGCCTCCAAGGTGTGGGCATTGACTTGGGCGATGCGGTCAAACCGCAAACGGCCATCCAAAAAGGCAGACACCGCCACCTCATTGGCGGCGTTGAGCACCGCCGTGGTGCCCTGCGGCCCGCGCAAGGCGTCCCAGGACAGGAACAACCCCGGGAAGCGCGCCCGATCGGGCACCTCAAACGTGAGAGCGCCCAAGGTGCGGAAATCCAGAGCTTGGGCGCCAGAGGCCATGCGCTCGGGCCAAGACAAACCATAGGCAATGGGCACCCGCATATCGGGTGTGCCCAACTGCGCCACCACCGAGGTGTCGCGGTACTGCACCATGGAATGGATGACGCTTTGCGGATGGATCACCACCTCGATGCGCTCGGGCGGCATGCCAAACAGGTACGAGGCCTCGATCACCTCGAGCGCCTTGTTCATCATGGTGGCCGAATCGACCGAAATCTTGCGCCCCATGACCCAGTTGGGGTGGGCACAAGCCTCATCGGGCGTGACCTGCGCCAAGCTGAGCGGATCGCGGCTGCGAAACGGCCCACCCGATGCGGTCAACACAATTTTCTCCACCCGTGCGTCCCAACTGCTGCGGTCGTCGGGCAGGCTTTGGAACACGGCCGAGTGTTCGCTGTCGATCGGCAACAAGGTGGCACCACCCTGCTCGACCGCTTGCATGAACAAGCGCCCCCCCACCACCAGCGCCTCTTTGTTGGCCAGCAGCAGTTTTTTGCCAGCCCGGGCAGCCGCCAGCGCCGGGGCCAGACCCGCAGCGCCCACAATCGCGGCCATCACCACCTGCACATCGGGGTGCTCACTCACCGCGCACAGCGCCTGCTCCCCAGCGTGCACCTCGGTGCGCAGACCGGCTTGGCGCACGCGCGCCGCCAGCAAGGCGGCGGCATCGCCCTGGGCCATCACCGCGTGGCGGGGCCGAAAGCGTTCGCACAAGGCGAACATCGCGTCCACTTGGGTGGACGCGCTCAGGGCAAACACCTCAAAGCGGTCGGGGTGCCGGGCCAACACGTCAAGGGTGTTTTGGCCAACGGATCCGGTGGCTCCGAGCACGGTCACGGCTTGCATGGCACTGTCACTTTCCGATTCAACGAGAAATCACCATCATCGCCAGCGGCAGCACCGGCAACAAGGCGTCCACCCGGTCCAGCACACCCCCGTGCCCGGGCAATAGGCGGCTGGAGTCCTTGACGCCCGCGCTGCGCTTGACCAAAGACTCCACCAAATCACCAGCCACGCTCATGGCCACCAGACCCGCCAACAGCAAGGCCGCGCCCCAGCCCCAATCGGACCACAAGCGCTGAAACACACTGCCGCCCCGGGTGATACCCAGGTGGTCGAGATACAACCACAGTACGCCGACCAGCGCCACGCCCAGCACGCCGCTGTAGACGCCCTCCCAGCTCTTGCCAGGGCTGACCGACGGCGCGAGCTTGCGTCGACCAAATGCCTTGCCACCAAAATACGCCGCCACATCGGCGGTCCAGACCAGCACCAGCACCGAGAGCAAAAACTCCAAACCCTGCAGGCGCGCTTGCACCAGCGCAAGCCATGCGCAAGCGATCAAAAACCAGCCCAGCAGACGGCGCGGCCAGACTGGCCAATCGGTCCAGCGCAGCACCCCGCGACGCAGCATCCAAGCCGCCAACAGCACCCACAGCACACCCACCGACCACCACAACAGCGGCCAGGGGCGCTGCACAGCGCCACTCCACCACAGCGCAGTCAAGGCGGCACCCAGCAACACCCCCGCCAACAGTGCCCAGCGGGAAGCCAGCCCATTGAGTCGGCCCCACTCCCAGGCCGCAGCGACAATCAAAAGCAGACTCAGGGCCGCAAATGGCTCGATCTGGGCGTGAAACAAGGCTGGCAACAAGACCAGCAACATCGCCACCGCGGTGACCACGCGTTGCCACAGCATCGGGTCAAGCGCCCCTGTGCGCAAAACAGCGGCGCATCAGACCGCCATGATGTCTTGCTCTTTGGACACGACGAGCTTGTCGACCTCGGCGATCATTTTGTCGGTGAGCTTTTGCACATCGTCCTGCGCCCGGCGCTCGTCGTCTTCCGACGCCAGTTTGTCCTTGACCAGCTTTTTCACCGCCTCGTTGGCGTCGCGGCGCAAGTTGCGGATCGCAATCTTGGCGGCCTCACCTTCGTTTTTGACCACTTTGGTGAGCTCTTTGCGGCGCTCTTCGCTCATGGGCGGCATGGGCACACGGATCAGATCGCCTTGCGAAGCCGGGTTCAGGCCCAGGTCGGATTCGCGAATGGCTTTCTCAATCTTGGCACCCATACCCTTCTCCCAGGGTGCGACGCCGATGGTGCGGGCGTCGAGCAGCGTCAGATTGGCCACCTGCGACAGGGGCAGCATTGAGCCATAGTAATCCACATGGATGGTATCGAGCAAAGCGGGGCTCGGGCGCCCGGTGCGCACTTTGGTCAAACTGTGCTTGAACGCCTCGATCGACTGCTGCATCTTGTGCTCGGCGTTTTTTCGGATATCGGCAATGGTTGTCATCTTGTCACCTCGGACCAACAAAACAGTTCAAACGTGCACCAGCGTGCCCTCATCGGCACCGTCCACCACCCGACGCAGCGCGCCAGGCTTAAAAATCGAAAACACCTTGACCGGCAAATGGCGGTCACGGCACAAGGCAAATGCGGTGGCATCCATGACCTGCAAGTTCTTCACCATGGCCTCGTCGAAGGAAATGGTGGCGTAGCGGGTGGCGCTCGGGTCTTTCTTGGGGTCGGCGGTGTACACCCCATCGACTTTGGTTGCCTTGAGCACAATCTCCGCGCCAATTTCCGCGCCACGCAAGGCCGCAGCCGTGTCGGTGGTGAAAAACGGGTTACCAGTGCCAGCCGCAAACACCACCACCTTGCCCTCTTCCAAGTACTGCAAGGCCTTGGGGCGCACATAGGGTTCGACCACCTGGTCGATGTTGATGGCCGACATGACGCGCGCCACCACACCACCGCGCTCCAAGGCGTCGGCCAAGGCCAGCGCATTCATGACGGTGGCCAACATGCCCATGTAATCGGCGGTGGCGCGGTCCATCCCGACTGCGCCACCGGCCACACCACGAAAAATATTGCCGCCCCCAATCACCACCGCCACTTGGACACCCAAGGCATTGACCTCAGCGATCTCAGCGACCATGCGTTCGATGGTGGCGCGGTTGATACCAAAAGCGTCGTCGCCCATGAGGGCTTCACCGGAGAGTTTGAGAAGGATGCGTTGGTAAGCGGGCATGGAAATCTCTGGCAATGCGGATGTGGTCGGGATACAAGCCACTCGCGAGTGTAGCGGGGAAGCCCAGGGCTGGGCAGATGCAACAACGGGCCTTTCGGCCCGTTGTCAACACAGGGTCACAAGCCGCATCACGCGCCTTTGGCGGCAGCCACTTGGGCGGCCACTTCGGCGGCAAAGTCGTCTTGTTTCTTCTCAATGCCCTCGCCCACGACAAACATGGTGAAGGCCTTGACCGTGGTGCCGGCGGCCTTGAGCATCTGCTCGACCGTCTGCTTGTCGTTTTTGACAAAAGGCTGGTTGAACAGCGACACCTCTTTGAGGTACTTCTGCACCGAACCTTCGATCATCTTGGCGGCGATGTCGGCCGGCTTGCCCGACTCTGCGGCCTTGGCGGTGGCCACCGAACGCTCGCGCTCGATCAGCTCCGCCGGCACGTCGTTCGACGTCAGGGCCACCGGCTTCATGGCCGCGATGTGCATGGCGGTGTCTTTGGCCGCGTTGGCGTCGCCGTCGAACTCGACCATCACGCCGATGCGCACACCGTGCAGGTATGCGGCCAGAGCACCGCCGTTGGCGTAGCGCTGGAAGCGGCGAATCGACATGTTTTCGCCGATCTTGCCGATCAGACCTTTGCGCACTTCTTCGACCGTCGGGCCAAAGCTTTCCAACGACAGCGGCAGCTCACCCAGAGCGGCCACGTCGGTGGGATTGTGCGTGACGACCAACGAAGCCACGTGGTTGCAGAAGGCCAGGAACAAATCGTTCTTGGACACAAAGTCGGTTTCACAGTTGATTTCCACCAAGGCGCCCACATTGCCTTCGATCGCCGAGGCGACCACGCCTTCGGCGGTCACGCGGCTGGCGGCTTTGCCGGCTTTGCTGCCGAGCTTGACACGCAAAATCTCTTCGGCCTTGACCATGTCGCCATCGGCTTCGGTCAGAGCTTTTTTGCACTCCATCATCGGGGCGTCGGTCTTGGCGCGCAGTTCTGCGACCATGCTAGCGGTGATTGCCATATTGTTCACTCCATCCGTCTTGTGGACTCATATGTGGCGCACACCCCATGGGTCTGCGCCAGCGATTGATTTGAAAAAAAGGGGCTCAAGGCCCCTCTGTGTGCCGAAGCGGCCAAATTAGGCGGCGTCTTGCACTTCGACGAACTCGTCGGCGGTCTCGACCGACTTGACCACTTCGTTGACCGCATTGGCACGGCCTTCGAGGATCGCATCGGCGATGCCGCGGGCGTACAGAGCCACCGCGCGCGACGAGTCGTCGTTGCCAGGGATCACGTAATCAATGCCTTCGGGCGAGTGGTTGGTGTCGACCACGCCGACCAACGGAATGCCCAGCTTCTTGGCTTCGAGCACAGCAATTTTGTGGAAGCCCACGTCCACCACAAAAATGGCGTCGGGCAAGGCGGGCATGTCTTGGATGCCGCCGATGTCTTTTTCCAGCTTTTCCATTTCGCGGCTGAACATGAGCTGCTCTTTCTTGCTCATGCTGTCCAGACCCGCTTCCTTCTGGGCTTGCATGTCTTTCAGGCGCTTGATCGAGGTCTTGACCGTCTTGAAGTTGGTCAGCATGCCGCCGAGCCAACGCTGGTCCACAAAAGGCACGCCGGCGCGCTGGGCTTCAGCGGCCACAATGTCGCGCGACTGGCGCTTGGTGCCCACCATCAAAATGGTGCCGCGGTTGGCAGAGAGTTGGCGCACGAACTTTTGCGCCTCCTCGAACATCGGCAAGGTCTTTTCGAGATTGACGATGTGAATCTTGTTGCGATGGCCGAAGATATACGGGGCCATCTTGGGGTTCCAGAAGCGGGTTTGGTGGCCAAAGTGGACACCGGCTTCCAGCATTTCGCGCATGGAGATCGACATGATGCATTTCCTGAGGTTGGTTCTGAAATCCAGCCCCGATCGGTGGTCTGTCACACGCGCTGCTGCGCTGCGATCGACCGTCCGACACCCGGGTGGGCTGGTTTGAGATTACTTTGACAGCGCCAGCACGGGATTGTGCGGGTCGCAATTGGCAAAGCCTTCAGAGTATAACAGGCCCACCATGCCGCCCCTCACCCTGCCCCAACACCCACCGCACGGCGCCGCGCTGCACAGCTTGGCCGCAACCCGCCAGATCGAACAACACGCCTTGCAGCATGCGCCGCACCAGAGCTTGGTCGAACCCGCCGGGCGGGTGGTGGCGCAATTGGCGCTGGCCATCGCGCCACACGCGCGCCGCGTGGTGGTGGTCTGCGGACCGGGGCACAACGGCGCCGATGGCTTGGCTGCGGCGGCGGCGCTGCGGCAATGGGGCGTGCGCGAGGTCTGCGCGATCGATCTGGCCGGCCGCCACAGCCCACCCGCGCGGCGCTGGGCACACGAGCAAGCACAGGCAGCCGGTGTGGCGCTAGACAAGCACGCAGCGCTGGACAGCGCCGATGTGGTGCTCGATGCGCTGCTCGGTATCGGCCTGCGCACGCCCTTGTCCACCGACCTGGTGCAGTGGTGTGAGCGACTCAACCGCCTCGCCAGGCCGGTGTTGTGTGTCGACGCCCCCAGCGGTCTGGACTGCGATACCGGAGACGCCTGGTTTGGCGCAGTCGCGCCACCGGGACCGCGCGACACCTTGAGTTTGCTCACCTTAAAACCCGGTTTGTTCACCGGCATGGGCCGCGATCTGGCCGGCACCGTCTGGCACCACGCCCTGGGCAGCGACCCAGCGGTGGTGGACACCCCGGCGTCCGTGCACTGGTTCGCACCGGGCGACAGCGTCTGGCCCGCCGGGCCAGCGGCCCACCATACCCACAAGGGCAGCCACGGAGATGTGATGGTGGTCGGTGGCGATATCGGGCACAGCAGCGACCAACACATGGCCGGAGCTGCCGTGCTGGCGGCCCGCGCCGCCGTGCACGGCGGAGCGGGCCGGGTCTATCTGGCGCTGG
>CAMBOY010000169.1 GCA_945869245.1 Hydrogenophaga intermedia | reverse complement strand
CGAACATGTGCAGCACCTCGGCTTCGTTGGCTACGTCGGCGCGCACGCTGATGGCGCTGCCGCCGTCGGCGCGGATGGCGCGCACCACCGCGTCGGCCGCCAGCGAATCGCGCGCGTAGTTCACCGCCACGGCCCAGCCTTGTTGCGCCGCCAGCCGCGCGGTGGCCGCACCAATGCCGCGCCCGCCGCCGGTGATCAGCAGGGCGCGCGGGGCTTGGGCTGGGCTGTGGCTTGTCATGGAAAACCTGGGCTGGGCAAAGGTCGGACGGTTGACCCATGATACGCAGCACACCCGGCCCAGACGTCGCCCAAACGACGCGCCGCCCCTTTCACATCAAGGAGACCCCATGAGCACCGTGACACTCACCGCCGCCGATGGCCACAGCTGCCCCGCCTATGTGGCCCGACCCGCCGGCACGCCCAAGGGCGGGCTGGTGGTGCTGCAAGAGATTTTTGGCGTCAACAGCCACATCCGTTCGGTGGCCGACGGCTACGCCGCCGACGGGTATCTGGTGATTGCGCCGCACACCTTTCACCGGGTGCAGGCCGGGGTGGAGCTGGGCTACACCGAGGCCGACATGCAAACCGGCTTTGGCCTGAAAACGGCGGTAGAGGCGCTGCCCGCGCCCGGCGCCATGGCCGACATTCAGGCCGCTATCGACTGGGTGGCGCAGGCGGGTAAGGTGGGCATTCTGGGCTTTTGCTGGGGCGGTTTGCTGACCTGGCGCTCGGCCTGCCAGCTGCGCGGCTTGTCGGCGGCGGTGCCCTATTACGGCGGCGGCATGACGGTGGGGGCCGACGGCGCGGCGCAGGCCACGGTGCCGACCCTGGCGCACTTTGCCACCGACGACCACTGGATTCCACTCGACACGGTGCACGCATTTGCGAAGGCGCACACCGGCGTGCAGGTGCAGCTCTACGAAGGCCACCACGGCTTCAACTGCGACCAGCGCGCCTCGTGGAACGCAGCGGCCGCCACCCTGGCGCGCGGGCGCACGCTGGAATTTTTGGCGACCCACTTGGTCTGAACGCAAGGGGGCGCTCGGTGCGCCCCGGTTTCCTGGAAAGGTTTCATGATCCAACTGCACCACTTTCCCAGCACCGCCAGCATGGTGCCCCACATCTTGCTGGAAGAGCTGTCTGTGCCACACGAGAAAGTGCTGGTGGACCGGTCACAGGACGTGAACAAGACCACCGCTTTTTTGCGGCTCAACCCGAACGGCTTGATACCGGTGCTCACCGACGGCGATTTGGTGCTGTACGAAACCGCCGCCATTTGCCTGCACCTGTGCGACACCCATGCGCAGGCCCACATGGCGCCGCCGCTGGGCAGCGCCGAGCGGGCGCATTTCTACAAATGGCTGATGTGGCTCTCCAACACCTTGCAGCCCACGTTGTCGGTCTGGTTTTACCCAGAGCGCTGGGTCGATGCCGGCAACACCAGCGGTGCCCAACAGGTGCGGCACCACGCCGAACTGCGGGTGAACCTGCTGCTCAAGCAGCTCGACACCGAGCTGGGTCGGCACGGCTTGCCGTGGTTGTTGGGCGAGGCTTATAGCGCGGTGGACCCGTATGTGTTCACCTTGTGCCGCTGGACGCGCAGCTTTGCGTCGCCCGCCCGGGACAAGCGCCACCTGGGCCCTTACCTGAACCGCATGCTGCAGCGTCCCGCCGTGCAACGTGTGTTGGCCCACGAAGGCCTTGAGCCGCCCTACGTGTGAGGCGTGGGCGCCTCAGCGCCCCGAGCGGGCGATGTAGCGTTTGCGCCAGAACAGCAGGCCCAGCGCCACCGAGATAAAGGCCATGGACGCGATGGCCCACCAAAAGCCTTCTTTCTGGTGCAGCAGCGGGATGAATTCGAAGTTCATGCCAAAGATGCCGGCGATCAGGTTCAGCGGCAAAAAAATCGCGGTCAGCGCGGTGAGCGTGCGCATGGTGTCGTTGGTGCGGTTGCTCTGCGCCGAAAAGTGCATTTGCACTGCGGTTTCGGCGTTTTGCTCCAGCCGGCGCACATGGTGCACCACCCGCTCAATGTGTTCGAGCACGTCGCGGCTGCGCACCTTGAGCAGCTCCAGCCCGCGCTGCCCGCCCACGCTGCTCAGGTCTTCGCCACTGGCTTCCCAGGCGTTGAGGTTTTCGATCCAGTCCTGAACCGCCGACCGCTGGTCTTCGCAAATGTCGTCCAGTTGGTGCAGCGCCATGCGCGCGTCCAGCAGCGAAGCCCAGTTGTTGAAGCGGGTGCTGGGGCTCAGCAGCTCGGCTTGCCAGTGGTCGAGCTGGCGGGTGAGTTCGCGTCGCAAATCCAGATAACCGTCCACCATTTGGTTGACGATGCGCAGCGCCCAATCGGCCGGGTGGGCGGGCAGGGCGGCGCCCGGCATGCGGCCCGCGCCGGTGTGGGCCAGCAGCAGCCGCGCAATTGCCTGATCCAGCACGCTGCAACTGGCCGGGTGCACGGTGATCAGCACCCGGTCGAGCACCGCAAAGCCCACCGGGCTGGTGTCGATGCGGCGCAGCACCGGCGGCCCACTGCGCTTAACCGGCTGGGTCAGCACCGCGCCGGGCTGGCTCACGTCGCGTTCGCTCTGACCCTGCGCCAAGCGGCGAAACACCAGCACGTCGTATTGCGAGGTGTAGTCGTAGTGCGAGGGCAGCTGGTTGTTCAGCAAGTCCGACACATGCAGGTCCACCAGCTGCACGCCACACAGGCGCAGCAGCTGGGTTTGCAACTCGGCATGGCCCAGCTCAAATTCGCGCCGGGTGTAGGCCAGCCACACAAACCCGCCGCTGGGCAGTTGCTCGGGCACCGCGCCGATCTCGCGCGCGTCCTGGGCCGATACGGCAAACGCGCGCATACGGCGTCAGCCCTTGAGCAGCCGCGCGGCGTCGCGCGCGAAATAGGTCAGCACACCGTCTGCGCCGGCGCGTTTAAAGGCCAGCAGGCTTTCCATCATCACCGCGTCGTGCGCCAGCCAGCCGTTCTGGGCGGCGGCTTTGAGCATGGCGTATTCGCCGCTCACTTGGTAGGCAAAGGTTGGCACCGCAAATTCGTCTTTCACCCGGCGCACGATGTCCAGATACGGCATGCCGGGCTTGACCATCACCATGTCGGCGCCTTCGGCCAGGTCGAGCGCCACCTCGCGCAGCGCCTCGTTGCTGTTGCCGGCATCCATTTGGTAGACCTTTTTGTCGGCCTTGCCCAGGTTGGCGGCCGAACCCACCGCGTCGCGAAACGGGCCATAAAAGGCGCTGGCGTATTTGGCGCTGTAGGCCATGATGCGGGTGTGCACATGGCCCGCCGCCTCCAGCGCCTGGCGAATGGCGCCGATCCTGCCGTCCATCATGTCGCTGGGCGCCACCACGTCCACGCCAGCGGCGGCCTGGGTCAGCGCCTGCTGCACCAGAATTTCGACCGTCGGGTCGTTGAGGATGTAGTTGTGCTCGTCGAGCAGTCCGTCCTGGCCGTGGCTGGTGTAGGGGTCGAGCGCCACGTCGGTCATGATGCCCAGCCCCGGGCAGGCCGCTTTGAGTGCACGCACCACCCGTGGCACCAGGCCGTCGGGGTTGGTGGCTTCGCGGCCGTCGGGCGTCTTGAGCGACTGGTCGATCACCGGGAACAGCGCCAGGTAGGGAATGCCCAGGTCCACACACTCCTGCGCCACCGGCAGCAGCAGGTCGAGCGACAGGCGCTCCACCCCGGGCATCGAGGCCACGGCTTCGCGCCGGTTCTGGCCGTCGAGCACAAACACGGGGTAAATCAGGTCGCTGCTGCGCAGTTCGTGTTCGCGCACCAGGTCGCGGGTGAAGGCATCGCGGCGCAAGCGGCGCGGACGGCTGTGGGGGTAGGGAGCTGGGGTGTGCATGGCCTCATTGTGGCAAAGACCGCCGAGGCCTGGCTGTCGCGCCAAGGTCGAATCGTGGGTACATCAAGGTACCTGGCTGTCGCATTTTGGTAACAGTTTGGGTGTTTTAAATTGCAGCTTCCGCAATTTGGGTGCACAGGCGCCGCAGTCTGGGTAATATCCACCCCGAGCCGAAACGCAAGTGGACGCTCCCCGCTTTTCCTCCCTGAGCGGGTGCCTTAGTGTGTGACAGCAAAAAGGCTTTCAACCCGGCTCGTGTGAGCCGGGTTTTTTTTCGCCCCTACACTGCGCACATGCTCTGGATCAAAGCCTTCCACATTGTGTTCATCGCCAGTTGGTTTGCGGGCCTGTTTTATCTGCCACGCATTTTTGTGAACCTGGCGATGGTGCCGCCCGACAGCGAGTCCGAGCGCCAGCGCCTGTTGCTCATGGCGCGCAAGCTCTACCGCTTCATGACCATTTTGGCGGTGCCGGCGCTCGCGCTGGGTTTGTGGCTGTGGCTGGTGGTGGGCATCGGGCGTGGCCCGGGCAACGGATGGATGCACGCCAAGCTGGCGGTTGTGGTCTTGCTGCTGGGTTACCACCATGTGTGCGCGCGCCTGCTCAAGCGCTTTGAGGCCGGCGACAACCGGCACAGCCATATCTGGTACCGCTGGTTCAACGAGGCGCCGGTGCTGATGATGGTGGTGGCTGTGGTGCTGGTGGTGGTCAAGCCGTTCTGAGCGCGCCGCCGCCTGGGCCGGCGTGGCCTTTTAGAATCGGCGGCATGAGCACCTCCGACCCCAGCCGTTCGTATTACGAGCGGCATATTTTTTTCTGTCTCAACCAGCGCGACAAGGGCGAAGCCTGCTGCGCCGACCACAACGCGCAGGCCGCTTTTGAGCGGTGCAAGTCGCGCGCCAAATCGCAAGGCCTGCTGGGCGCCGGCAAAGTCCGCGTCAACAAGGCTGGCTGCCTGGACCGCTGCGCGGGCGGGCCGATTGCGGTGGTGTATCCAGAGGCGGTCTGGTACACCTTTGTGGACGAGGCCGACATCGACGAAATTGTGGATTCGCACCTGCGCGACGGTGTGGTGGTGGAGCGTTTGCGCACGCCGCCCGATGTGGGCCGTTGAGGCGGGCGCTGCGCGGTGAACGCCCAAACCGAAACCCTAATCCAGCCCGGCCCGGCCGGCGCGCTGGAAGTGGCCATCGACCGCCCAAGTGGCGTGGCGCGCGGCACCGCCGTGATTGCGCACCCGCACCCGCTGTTTGGCGGCACCTTGAGCAACAAGGTGGTGCAGACCCTGGCGCGCGCCTGTGTGGCCACCGGCTGGACCGCGGTGCGCTTCAATTTCCGGGGCGTGGGGCAGAGCGCGGGTGCCTATGACGAGGGGCAGGGCGAACTGGACGACCTGCTGGCTGTGGTGCAAGCCCAAGCCGGCAGCGGCGCGCTGGTGTTGGCCGGCTTTTCTTTTGGGGCGTTTGTCACCTCGCACGCGGTGGCGCGCTTGTCCGCTGAGCGCGAGCTGGCGCGGGTGGTGCTGGTGGGCACGGCGGCCAGCCGTTTTGCGGTGGCGCCCATCGCGCCGGAACTTCACGCCCGCACCCTGGTCATTCATGGTGAGGCGGACGACACCGTGCCGCTGTCGGCCGCCATGGACTGGGCCCGGCCCCAGGCTCTGGCGGTGACGGTGGTGCCCGGCGGCGGCCATTTCTTTCACGGTCAATTGCCTTTGTTGCGCGACCTGGTGGTGCGCCACCTCGCGGGGCTGTGATTCGGCGCCGCTGCGGCGCTTGTTTTGTTTACTCGGGTTGTTTCATGTTGCGTGCTGTTGTTGTGTTGCTGGTTATGTGTTGGACGGTGGTGGCGCATGCCCAGATGCCCACCCCGCCCGAAATCGCGGCCCGGGCCTATTTGCTGATGGACGTGACCACCGGCCAGGTGCTGGCGGCCAAAGACCCCGACGCCCCCGTGGAGCCGGCGTCGCTGACCAAGCTGATGACCGCGTACTTGGTGTTTGACGCGCTCAAGGCCGGCAAGATTCGCCTCGATCAGACCTTTGGTGTGAGCGAGCGGGCGTGGAAGATGCCCGGGTCGCGCATGTTCATCGACCCCAAGATGCAGGTGCCGGTCGAGGACCTGATCAAGGGCATGATCGTGCAGTCGGGCAACGACGCCACGGTGGCGCTGGCCGAAGGTGTGGCCGGTTCGGTGGAGCGTTTTGTTGAGCTGATGAACCAGCAGGCCAAAGCCCTGGGCATGGAGCGCAGCGGCTTTCGCAACCCCGAGGGCCTGACCGCGCCCGGGCACACCACCACCGCGCGCGATCTCGCCACCCTGTCGACCCGACTGATGCGCGACTTTCCGGAGTACGTGTCGTACTACGCCATCCAGCGCTACCGCTACCCCGGCACACCCGCGGCCAACGACACCAACCGCAATGTGCTGCTGTTTCGCGACCCGTCGGTCGATGGCCTGAAAACCGGGCACACCGCTGCCGCTGGGTTTTGCCTGATCGCCACCGCACGCCGTGCCGCCCCGGGTTTGGGCGAAGGGGCGGCGGGCCAGCGCCGTTTGGTCAGCGTGCTGCTGGGGGCGGCCAATGAAAACGCGCGCGCCGCCGAAAGCCAAAAGTTGCTCAACTGGGGCTTTAGCGCCTTTGACGCGGTGCGGCTGATCGCGCCGGGCCAGCCGGTGGCCACACCAGCGGTCTGGAAAGGCAAGGCCGCCACGGTCAAGCTGGGGCAGCCGCAAGGCGTGGTGGTGGCGGTGCCGGCGGGCGAGGGCAAGCGCCTGAGCACCACGGTCGAGCGCCCAGACCCGCTTGTTGCGCCTCTGCAACAGGGGCAGGCGATTGGCACCTTGCGGGTGCTGCAAGCCAATGGCACGGAGGTGGCGCGCATTCCTCTGGTGGTGCTTGAAACCGTGCCACAAGCGGGCGCCATCGGCCGCGCCTGGGACGCGCTGCGTCTGTGGATCCAATAAAGCGTTTGCCGCCGCATCAGGCGCAGTGATACACTTGAGGGCTTTTCGGAATTTTCCGAAGGGTTCACTTTTTCCGTTTTTCAAACGTTTAGGGACGTTTATCAATGCCAACCATTAACCAACTCGTGCGCCACGGCCGGGAGGTCGAAACGACCAAATCCAAGAGCCCGGCCATGGAAAACTGCCCCCAGCGCCGCGGCGTGTGCACCCGTGTGTACACCACGACGCCCAAGAAGCCCAACTCCGCTCTGCGTAAGGTCGCCAAGGTGCGTCTGACCAACGGTTTTGAGGTCATC
>CAMBOY010000168.1 GCA_945869245.1 Hydrogenophaga intermedia | reverse complement strand
GACACCACCGACGGCATTGGCCGGCCCACACCCGAAGGCGCACACCGCGATGGGGTGGACCTGGTGGCGGTGTGCATGCTCGGGCGCCACAACATCAAGGGTGGCGAGAGCCGGGTGTTCGAAGCCGCTGGCCCGGCCGGCCAGCGCTTCACCCTGATGCAACCCTGGTCGCTGCTGCTGCTCGACGATGAGCGCACCATCCACGAAACCACACCGATTCAGCCCGAAGACACCGGTGTGCTGGGCTGGCGCGACACGCTGGTGATCACCCTGCGCCGCGACGGTTTTCAGGACGCGGTCTGACGCACCGGGCTGCGCCTTAGCCGCGCTGGATGGCGTTGGGGAAGTACAGCGCGGTCAAGTTGCGGCTGTGCACCGGTGAAAAGCCGTCGGCCGCCGCACCCTGGCTGCCCTCGGCGTAGCGGCGCCAGTCGCGCACCCAGTGCAGGCGGTCGCAGCTTTCCACCAAACCGATGGTTTCGCGGTCGCCGATCAGCACCCCGTGCACCCGCAGTCCCAGCGCCCGCTTGGCCTGGCGCAGCGCGTTGCGCGCCGCCGGGGTGAGGCCAAATTCACCGTCGCTCACGATCAGCACATCGGCCTGCGTCCAGGCCTGTTGCTGCACCAGAGCCATGGCGTGCTCGATCGGGGTTTGCACATCGGTGCCGCCGTCAAAGCCCTGGCCCATCAGGTCGAGCAGTGGCTCCAGTCCCGCGTCGCCATCGAGGGCACGGCTCAGCAAATCGCCCGGTCCGCCAAAGGCGATCAGGGTGCAGCCGCGACCCTGCGCCTGGGCGCTGCGCAGGGCCTGCAGCACACAAGCCTTGGCCACCGCCTCGGGCGCACCGCGCATCGAGCCTGAGGTATCCAGGCACACCAGCAGCGGGCCAAGCCCTTGTGGCGTGCGCGCATCGGCTTGCCATGCCTGCTCCTTGGTGTCGAGCGGTGGTGGCGGCGATCGGTCGTCGTAGGTCAGCAGCCTGGCCTCGGCAAACCGCGCGCGCCATAGCCTGCGCAGCACCGGGTGGCGCAGACCGAGCGCCTCGGCGCCTGCCATGCGCGCGAGTTCGCGCGAGTGCCGCACACCGTCCACCGCGGCGGGTTGGGGTTCGCGCTCGTCCTGGGTGCTGCCTTGCGGCGTTGGCGCCGCATCCGATGCCGTGGCCAAGCGTTGGGCTTTCGCCAGATCGCCCGCTGTGGGATCGCGCCGCCCGACCCCACGCAGAAAGGGTTCGAGTGCGGGCAGGCGTTGCAGCACGGCGGCGATGCGCTCCAGGTCTTGCCATTCGCGGCGCTGCATCTGACCGCGCACCGTGTCCCAGCGCCAGCGCCGGTCGCGCCCCAAATCGGGCATCAGGGCCAGGGCGTGTTCCATGTCCTGGCGCTCCAGCGTCCACGCGGCGGCGAATTGTTCGGCCATGGCCGCAATCGCCTCGGCGCGGCTTTGCGCCGCAGGCCGGTCGATCAGGCTATCGAGATGCCAGAACAGACTTTGCAGCAGTTGCTCGGCGATGGCGGGTCGGCCGCTGCACAGCGCTGGCAGGTCGAGCGATTCGGTGGCGCTGCGCAGCGCGGCGCTGGCCTCGGCGTCGCCCATGTCCATGGTCGGCAATGGCAGTCGGCCCATCTGCAGCGCCTGCAGCCACTGCGCGCTGTGGTCGAGCCGGGTGGTGGTGTCGCCTGCGCTGCAGACCAGACCCCAGCGCCATAAGCGGCGCGGCAAGGCGTCGAGCGCGGCGCCGGTGCGCCAGACGTCCAGCGCGAGGTTCATGTGCCCCAGGTGATGGGTGCGGGCGCGCTGTCTTGCGTGGTGGGGTCGCGCTCGGGCAGGGTGGCAAAGCCGTGTCGCACCGCGTCAATGCGGTGCAGCCAATCGGCCAGGGTGGCGCTGCGCTCTTGGTGCGCGGCTTGCACGCGGGTGCGCCAGCTGGGCGGCCAAAACGGGTGTTGTGCCAGGGCGGGCAGCACCGCTGCGGCATCGGCGTCGGCTTGCTGCTGCAGCTGGCGCACGGTGTGGCCCAGTTCGTCGACCTGGGCCACGCGGGTGGCGATGTGCAGCGCGCTGTAGCGGCGGCGCGCGCGGTCGCTGGCGATGCGCAGCGGCTCGCTGTCGTGGGCGCTGGCGCCGCCCATGGCACGCGCCAGTGCGACCTTGCCCGCGCTGTCGTCCAGCGCCTCACTGGGCGCGCGTTGCTCGATCTCCAATTGCTGCTCAAAGGCGCTGCAGGCGCGCTCCAACCCGTCGGTGGGCAAGGGCGCACAGCGGCCCACGCGCGGCAGGCACCAGGCGCTCCAGCGCTCCACGCTGTCGCTAGTCTGGCCCAGCAGCAGTGGCAGGCACCACGCGTCTGGCGCATCGGCCAGCGCGCTGCCCCGGGCCGCCGCCTGCACCCGCAGCAGCCGGGCGATCTGGCGCCAGCGCCGGTCGCTGACCACCTGGGCGCTGTCGGTGTGGCGCGCCTCGTGCAGCAGCGCCAGCAGCGCGGGCTGCAGCGCCACCTGATCGGCGCGGCGCTGCAGCGCGCTCAGGCTCTCGGGGCTGAGGGCGGCACAGGCCGCATCGTCTGTGAGCGGCGCTTCGGCGTCGGGGTGCAGCAGCGCGGCGAAATGGGCGTCGTCCACTGGGTGCACCGGCACACGCAGCAAAAAACGGTCGAAAAACGCGTGCAGGCTGTCGTCTTGTGGCACCTCGTTGCTCGCGCCGATCAGGCAGCGCAGGGGCACCGGCTGGCGCTGGCAGCCGTTGTCGAAACGCCGCTCGTTGAGCACACCCAGCAAGGTGTTGAGAATGGCCGAGTTGGCCTTAAACACCTCGTCGAGAAACACCACCTCGGCCTGTGGCAGATAGCCCTCGGTCAGGCGTTCGTAGCGGTCGTGTTCCAGCGCCTGCAGCGACAGCGGGCCAAACAGTTCTTCGGGCACCGAAAACCGGGTCAGCAACCGCTCAAACCAGCGCGCTCCGGGCATCAGTCGGTGCACCCGCCGCGCCAGCGCGCTCTTGGCGGTGCCCGGCGGACCAATCAACAGCACATGCTCGCCCGCCAGCAACCCCAGCAACAAGGCCCGCACCGCCACATCGCGCTGTAGCAGCCCGTGCTCCAGCGCAGCGAGCACAGGCGCCCAATCGGATTCGAGAGCTTTCATAAGACAAGCCTAAACCAAACCGGCATCCGGCGCGCGTGTCTGCGGCAAGGATGCGGTGGATCCGGCTTAGCCGGTCCACTCGCATCGCCCCCCAGTGGGGGGTGACGCGAAGCGGCGCGGGGGGCGGTCGTTTACACCCGCTCGAAGATGGCCGCAATACCCTGGCCACCACCAATACACATGGTCACCAGCGCATAACGGCCCTGGATGCGGTGCAGCTCATGAATGGCCTTGACCGTGATCAGCGCGCCGGTGGCGCCAATCGGGTGGCCCAGCGAAATGCCCGAGCCATTGGGGTTGACCTTGGCCGGGTCCAGGCCCAGCTCGCGCGTCACGGCGCAGGCTTGGGCGGCAAAGGCTTCGTTGGCCTCAATCACGTCCAGGTCGTTCACGCTCAAGCCAGTGCGTTGCAGCACGGCTTGGGTGGCGCTGATGGGGCCCACACCCATGATCTTGGGGTCTAGGCCGGTGTGGGCGTAGCCCACCAAACGCGCCAGCGGCTTGGCGCCACGGGCCTTGGCCGCACCCGCTTCCATCAGCACCACCGCGGCGGCGGCGTCGTTGATGCCCGAGGCGTTGCCCGCCGTCACGGTGCCGTTTTCTTTCAGGAACACCGGCTTGAGTTTGGACATGTCTTCCGGCTTGCAGTCCGGGCGGAAATGCTCATCCGTGGCCCAGGCCACTTCGCCCTTTTTGCTTTTGAGCATGACCGGCACGATCTGGTCCTTGAAGCGGCCCTCGGCGGTGGCGCGCTGGGCCCGGTTGTGGCTTTCCACCGCCAGCGCGTCCTGCATCTCGCGGGTGATACCGTACTTGGCGGCCACGTTCTCGGCGGTCACGCCCATGTGGATGTTGTGGAAGGGGTCGTGCAGCGCGCCGACCATCATGTCCACCATCTTGGTGTCGCCCATGCGAGCGCCCCAGCGCATGTTCAGCGACGCGAAGGGCGCGCGGCTCATGCATTCGGCGCCGCCGCCAATGGCCACATCGCAGTCGCCCAGCAGAATCGACTGCGAGGCGTTCACGATGGCTTGCAGGCCTGAGCCGCACAGGCGGTTGACGTTGTAGGCCGGGGTGGTCTCGGCGCAGCCGCCGTTGATGGCTGCGACGCGAGACAGGTACATATCCTTGGGTTCGGTGTTGACCACATGGCCAAACACCACATGACCCACGTCTTTGCCCTCGGCACCAGCGCGTGCCAGCGATTCGCGCACCACCAGGGCGGCGAGTTCGGTGGCGGGCGTGTCCTTCAGGCTGCCGCCGTAGGTACCAATGGCGGTGCGCACGCCGCTAACAACAACAACTTCTCGGCTCATGGGGTTTGTCTCCGTGGGGTTAAAAAATCACTCTACACCCCATGGTAGACCGCACAGGCTTACAGGGGCCTTGTGCAGCGGCGCATCGCGTGTTCAGACCGACCAACGGGCGACGAGCGGCAGGCGCCCGCCGCGCACCACCGGGTCGCAGGCAAACAACTCGCCCATGGCCGGTGCTTCGCCGGTCAGGCCGCTGATATTGACTTGGTGGCTGACCCAGACTTCCAGCCCTTGGAGCGCAGATTCGCGCACGCGCTGCAGTGCCAAGCGCAACTGGGCCTGACCATCGCCCTGGCCAAAAAACGAGTTCAGCGGCGCCCACACGCGGTGGGTACCAAAGGCCAGGGCGGCGGTGTCGGTGCAGCGGCACCAGGCGCTGCTGAGCACCACGTCGGGGCGCACGCCGGCCTGGGCAAAGGCGCGACCCAGGGCACGGCTGCGCTCACGGCCAGCGTCGCTGAGGTTGCGTTGGGTGCTGCAGTCGCCCAGACGAAAGCCGGGCGGGTCGCCGATGCCCGACACGGTTTGCTCGTGCCGCATCAGCACCACGCAGTGGCCTTGGCGCAGGCGTTGCCAAAAGGCGTCTGCCCCAGGGCTGGCCAGAACCCCCGACCAGGGCAGGGCCAGGGCGCTCAGGATGGCGTGTCGGCGGTCCATAGTGGCAGGTCCTCAGCCCCGCACATCGGCCACCGGTTCATCGCCAAAATCGGGACGGGCCAGAAACGCCAGCACCGACTGGGCGGCGTGCTGTGGCGTGCTGAGCAGGCCGCTCTGGTGCAGGGACACAAAGCGGTCGCGGTCGGGGAAGCGGCTGGGGTCGCCCTGGCGCAACTGCACCTGCATGTCGGTGGCGATCACGCCCGGGGCCAGCGACACCACCCGCGCGCCGTGGGCTTGCTGCGCTTGGTCGAGCGCGCAGCAGCGGCTGAAATGGTCCAGACCGGCCTTGGCCGCGCAATAGGGCGCTTGTGAGGCCATGGCGCGTCGCCCCAGACCAGACGAGATGTTGAGCACCTTGCGCGGACCGTGCCAGCCGCTCGCCACCCAGGCGGCGGTGGCGGCCAAAAAAGCGCCGCTCAGCAGCATGGGGGCTTCCAGACCGACGCGCAAGGCCAGAGCGATCTCATCGGGCGGACAGTCCTCCAAGGGCGCAATGGTGGGAATCAAGCCGGCGTTGTTGATCAGGGTGGCCGATGCCACCGTGTGTGGGTCTATTGCGGCAAGCCATTGGCGCAGCCGCGCAGCCACCGGGGCCGGGTCGGCCAGGTCCACCGCCCATTGGCTCACGCGGTCGGGCGCTGCGGCACTCAAGGCTTCATCGGGCTGGCGCGATAGGCCGAGCAGGGTGTGACCCTCGAGCACCAGCTGCTGCGCCATGGCACGGCCCATGCCGCGCGAGGCTCCGGTGAGGATGGTCAAGTGGCGGACGGTCATGGGCTCTCCTGCGGCGTCAAAAGGGCGAGGGTGCCACAAAGGCCATGGGCTGGTGCTGTGTGGGGTGAGCCAGCGCCAGCCGCTCGGCGTGCAGCATCAGGCGGCTGGCCGTCGGTGGCTGGGGGCCATAGAGCGGGTCGCCGACGATGGGGTGGCCCAGTGCCATCAGGTGCACCCGCAGCTGGTGCGAGCGGCCGGTCACCGGGTCCAGCTCCAGCCGGGTGGTGTGTGGCAGGGGCGAGGGCTGTTCGCTCACCCGCCAGCGGGTCAGGCTGGGTTTGCCAGTGGCGAGACAAATTTTGCTGCGCGGCCGGTTGAGCCAGTCGATGATGAGCGGCCAATCGATGTCGCCGCGGTCGCCGGGCTGACCCACATGGCCGTGCACCAGCGCGACATAACTTTTGTGGGTGTGGCGTTGTTCAAAGGCGGCGCTGAGCGCGCGTTGGGCCGGCAGGCCGCGTGCCATGGCGATCACGCCTGAGGTGGCCATGTCGAGCCGGTGCACCACCAGGGCGTCGGGCCACTGGGTTTGGGCGCGGGCGCTCAGGCAGTCTTGGTGGTCTGGGCCTTTGCCGGGCACCGAAAGCAGCCCGGCGGGCTTGTGGAACACCAGCAGGTGGTCGTCGGCATGCAGTGTGTCCAGACCTGGGGCCATGGCCGGCCCGGTGTCAGCGCACCAGCACCTCGGCGCGGCGGTTGCGCGGTTCGGCCACCTCGTCTTCGGTGGCCACCACCGGTTCGCGCTCGCCACGGCCGCGGGCTTCGATCAGATCGGCTTGGAAGCCTTGTTCCAGCATCAAGGTCCGGATCACCTGCGCGCGTTGCAGCGACAGGCGGTCGTTGGCTTCGATTGAGCCTTGGCGGTCGGTGTGGCCGGTGATCACAATTTCGCCACCGGGGCGCTGGCGCGCTGCCGCCAGCACGGTGGGCAGTGCGGCCAAGGATTCGGCA
Organism: Hydrogenophaga intermedia; assembly: GCA_945869245.1. GTDB lineage: Bacteria > Pseudomonadota > Gammaproteobacteria > Burkholderiales > Burkholderiaceae_C > Hydrogenophaga > Hydrogenophaga intermedia_B. Next base: position 318 of record CAMBOY010000168.1, on the reverse strand, counting down.
GTCAGGGTGGACGTGCCCGGTTGAAAATACAGCACAAAGCTTTGTGGCTCGCGGCTCAGCCCGTTGACCAGGGCCGGGTGGGCTTTACTGACCGCTTCAGCCGTGGTCTGGGCGGTGCGCACCAGCAGTTTGCGGTCGACCTGCGCCACTTGGTAGGGCGCCGTGAGTACCTGTGTGCCCTGGCTGGTGGTCACCAGCACCGAGGTGGTGCGGCCTTGGGCGTCGGGCAGCAGCGTCACTTGGCTCAGCGGCGGTGGGCTGGCGCAAGCGCTGAGCGCCAAGGAAGCAATCAAAATCCACAGGGGTCGCAGTTTGGAC
>CAMBOY010000167.1 GCA_945869245.1 Hydrogenophaga intermedia | reverse complement strand
CGGCCAAGGGCTGCAGCTGACCCAAGCCCGCCTGGACACCGCCAACGCCGATGTGGAACGCTACCGCGAAAACCTGGCCCTCTATGCGCCCAAAGCGCCGTTCCAAGGCTCCTTCCATTACGCCCAGGTTGAACTGGTGCCCGGCCTGTGGATGCGCGACAAAGAGCCCATCGGTATCTTGGTGTCCGAACGACCCTGGATTGTGGAGACTTGGCTTGAGGCCAGCGCAGTGCGGCGCATCGCGCGCGGCCACCGCGCCACCCTGTGGTTGCCCGGGCGCCCCGAGCCCATGCCGCTGATTGTGGAGCACATCGACATCGACGCCAGCCGCGAAATCACCGACCCCCTGCTCACAGCGACACATGGCGGCCATGTGCTGGTGCGCGAACAAAACCAACGCTGGATACCCGAACGAGCGGTCTACAAAGTGGTACTGACCACTCTGGCGCCCCACCGCGCCGAGCACGGCACGCCGATCACGCTGCGCGGCGCATTGACCATCGAGGCCCAGCCCACCAGTGTGGGCGGCGACTGGTTGCTCAACGTCCTGGCGGTGGTGTTGCGCGAACTGCAACCCTGAGACGGCACACACAAAAAAGCCGGTCGAGACCGGCTTTTGTGCGTCAGCGAAGCACCCGCCGCTTCAGCCCTTGGCCAGCAACTGCCAGGTGTCGACCACCGAGTCGGGGTTGAGCGAAATCGAGCCAATGCCCTGCTGCAGCAGCCACTGGGCAAAGTCCGGGTGGTCGCTTGGGCCCTGGCCACAAATGCCCACGTACTTGCCTTGGGCCTTGCAGGCGCCAATCGCCATGGACAACATGGCTTTGACCGCTGGGTCGCGCTCGTCGAAGTCCTTGGCCAGCAACTCCAGCCCCGAATCGCGGTCCAGGCCCAGGGTCAGCTGGGTCAGGTCGTTCGAGCCGATCGAGAAGCCATCGAAGTACTGCAAAAACTCATTGGCCAGCACCGCGTTGCTCGGCACTTCGCACATCATGATGAGTTTCAGATCGTTCTCGCCGCGCTGCAAGCCCTGTTGCGCCAACAGCTCGGTGACCTTGCGCGCCTGCTCCAGGGTGCGCACAAAGGGCACCATCACCTGCACGTTGCTCAGGCCCATGTCTTCGCGCACCCGCTTCAAGGCCTCGCACTCCATGGCAAAGGCTTCGCGGAAGTCTGCGCTGATGTAGCGCGCCGCGCCACGGAAGCCGAGCATCGGGTTTTCTTCATCGGGCTCGTAGCGGCTGCCGCCCACCAGCTTGCGGTACTCGTTGCTCTTGAAGTCGGACAAACGCACGATCACCGGCTTGGGCCAGAACGCTGCCGCAATCGTGGCCACGCCTTCGGCCACTTTGTCGACATAGAACGCGCGTGGTGAGGCGTGGCCCCGGGCCACCGATTCCACCGCTTTCTTCAAGTCGGCGTCGATGTTCGGATAGTCGAGAATCGCCTTGGGGTGCACACCAATGTTGTTGTTGATGATGAACTCCAAGCGCGCCAAGCCCACACCGGCGTTGGGCGTCTGGGCAAAGTCGAACGCCAGCTGCGGATTGCCCACGTTCATCATGATCTTGACCGGCACATCGGGCATGGTGCCGCGCTGCACCTCGGTGACCTCGGTCTCCAGCAGGCCGTCGTAGATGTTGCCGCTGTCGCCCTCAGCACAGCTCACGGTCACCAACTGGCCGTCTTTCAAGCGGTCGGTGGCGTTGCCACACCCCACCACCGCCGGAATACCGAGTTCGCGCGCAATGATGGCCGCGTGGCAGGTGCGCCCGCCGCGGTTGGTCACAATGGCGCTGGCGCGCTTCATCACCGGCTCCCAGTTCGGGTCGGTCATGTCGGTCACCAGCACATCGCCGGGCTGGACCTTGTCCATCTCGCTGATGTGGCTCACGAGCCGCACCGGGCCGGTACCGACTTTTTGGCCAATGGCGCGGCCGCTGGCCAACACCGTGCCAGAGCCCTTGAGCTTGTAGCGCATCTCGACCTTGCCAGCGGCCTGGCTCTTCACCGTCTCGGGCCGCGCCTGCAGGATGTAGAGCTGGCCGTCGGTGCCGTCTTTGCCCCATTCAATGTCCATCGGGCGGCCGTAGTGTTGCTCGATCACCAGAGCGTAGTGGGCCAGTTGCTCCACATCGGCGTCGCTCAGGCTGTAGCGGTTGCGCTGCTCGACCGGCACGTCCATGGTATTGACCAGCTTGCCGCTGGCGGCTTTTTCTTGCGGGGTGCTGAACACCATCTGGATCAGCTTGCTGCCCAGGTTGCGGCGGATCAGCGCGCGTTTGCCGGCCTTGAGCATGGGCTTGTGCACATAAAACTCATCGGGGTTGACAGCGCCCTGCACCACCGTCTCGCCCAGGCCGTAGCTGCTGGTGATGAACACCACGTCTTCAAAACCGCTCTCGGTGTCGATGGTGAACATCACGCCGGCGGCACCCAGGTCGGAGCGCACCATGCGCTGCACACCGGCACTCAGGGCCACGTCGGCGTGGGCAAAGCCCTTGTGCACCCGGTAGCTGATGGCGCGGTCGTTGTAGAGACTGGCAAACACCTCTTTCATCTTGTGCAGCACATCGTCGATGCCGACCACGTTGAGGAAAGTCTCTTGCTGGCCCGCAAACGAGGCGTCTGGCAGGTCCTCGGCCGTGGCCGAGGAGCGCACCGCAAACGAGGCTTGCGGGTTGCCAGCGCTGAGCTTGGCGAACTCGGCGCGGATGGCTTGCTCCAAATCGGCCGGGAAGGGCTGCGCCTCGACCATGGCGCGGATGGTGGCACCCACGTCGGCCAGCGCGCGCACGTCGTCGGTGTCCAACGCGTCCAAGCGCGCATTGATGCGGTCGGCCAAGCCGTCGTGCTTCAAAAACTCGCGAAAAGCGTGTGCCGTGGTGGCAAAGCCGGTCGGCACTTTCACCCCTTGGGGCAATTGCGAAATCATCTCGCCCAGGCTGGCGTTTTTGCCGCCAACAGACTCGACATCGGACATGCGCAACAACTCGAACGGGACGACCAAATCGGTCGGCGCAAACAGCTGCGACGGGGTATGGGACATGGGAAGACTCCTAAGGTTAAAAAACCGGGAGGGCTTCTCCAGCGCGCTGGCCATGGTTGTTGTGTTGTGCGGCGGGCGAACAGGACAAACCCAATGTGGGGACGACTTGGGACCGGCTGGGGCGCGGCGCCCAGGCGAAGTCAGCGGCTCATTGTAGGATGCCGGCTTGCGGCCGCCTGACCTGCATTGCAGCGCACGCGTGAAACTTGGGCGGCCACTCCGTGAATTTTTTTGAACCTGGAGAGCCCCCATGCCCAACCGTTCGGTGTTTTTTGTGTCCGATGGCACCGGCATCACCGCCGAGACGTTTGGCAACGCCCTATTGGCCCAATTTGAGGCGAAGTTCAAGCACGTGCGCCTGCCCTTTGTCGACACCGAAGACAAGGCCCACCAGACGGTGCGTCAGATCAACCACACCGCCGAGGTGGAGGGGCGCCGCCCGCTGGTCTTCACCACCGTGGTGAATTTGGACGTCATGGCCGTCATCAAGCGCGACTGCAAAGGCTTGATCGTCGACATGTTTGGCACCTTTGTGGAGCCGCTGGAGACCGAGCTCGGACTCAAGTCGAACCACCGCGTCGGCCGCTTCTCGGACGTCTCTAAAAGCCAGGCCTACCACGACCGCATTGAGGCGATCAACTACTCGCTCATGCACGACGATGGCCAGAGCCACGCCGACCTAGAGAGTTCGGACGTGATCTTGGTGGGTGTGAGCCGCAGCGGCAAAACCCCGACCTCGCTCTACCTGGCGATGCAGCACGGGCTCAAAGCATCGAACTACCCCCTGATTCCAGAAGACTTTGAGCGCCGCAAGTTGCCACCCGCCCTGGTGCCGCACCGCAAAAAGATGTTTGGTCTCACCATCGCGCCCGATCGTTTGTCGGAAATCCGCAATGAGCGCCGCCCCAACTCGCGCTACGCCAGCTTGGAGAATTGCCGCATGGAGGTGTCGGAGGCCGAAGCCATGATGCGCCGCGAAGGCATTCGCTGGCTGTCGACCACCACCAAGTCGATCGAGGAAATCGCCACCACCATCCTGCAAGAGATTCGGCCGGAACGGCTGGCGTATTGAGTTTGGCCCCCACGCTCCGCCGCTGCGCGGGTCGCTGCCCCCCACGGGGGCTGATCCGCCTTGGGGCGGCCCGGCGGCGGATTTGGCTCCCCCCTGCGCCGCTGGCGCGGCTTCCCCCCGGAGGGGGACGCACCCACTGGACCGGCGAAGCCGGCTCCACGGGTGCCCTGGCTGCAGTCACGCGCTCCGGAGGCGGATTTGGCTCCCCCCTGCGCCGCTGGCGCGGCTTCCCCCCGGAGGGGGGACGCACCCACCGGACCGGCGAAGCCGGCTCCACGGGTGCCCTGGCTGCAGTCACGCGCTCCGGGGCGGATTTGGCTCCTCCATGCGCCGCTGGGGCGGCTTCCCCCCGGAGGGGGACGCACCCACTGGACCGGCGAAGCCGGCTCCACGGGTGCCCTGGCTGCAGTCACGCGCTCCGGGGCGGATCGCCGCCTCTCTGCGCCGCTGCGCGCGAAACGCAGGACCCCTGTTGCAGGGACTCAGCCCGCTTTGTTGGGTTTCTTTTTGGGGCCCAGACCATGGGCCTGACGGCTCAGGGCAAATGATGCAAACAGCTTCACCCACAGGGTGCTGCCGGCCACCGCAATCCAGTCGTCGCGACTGAGGGTGTAAGCGTCGGCCGATTCGCCGACCAACCCTGCCACCCCCATCAAAGGGATGCCGAGCACCGACACCAGCACGCCGACCATCACGACACCACCGATCAGGTTGATCGCCATTTCATACGGCGCGTACTTTTCGGCGTTCACAGGTGCCACCCCTCTTTTGAGGGCTACTTCCGAAAAATCCTTGCGCACCAAAATGCGCCAAGCCCGGCGCAACCAGAAAAAAGCCACCGGAAACAAAGCCAGAAGAAACAACCAATCGATGATGGCGATGCTGACGGTCCAATCCATGGGGGGCTCTCTTGTTGTGGGAAAGACATTGTCTCAATAAAAAACCCCGTTGGCAGAGCCAACGGGGTTTTGTGCGTCACACCCCCGCCACGGCGGAGGCGATCAAGCGGCTTCAGTGACCAGCGGCGGCGGCACCGGCACCCTTGGGGATGCGCACCGATTCCACCATCTCTTGCACGTGCTGCGGCACGGTACCAGAAACCTTGCTGACCAGGAAGGCCACCACAAAGTTCACGATCGCACCCACGGTACCAAAGGCAGCGGGGGTCAGACCGAAGAAGCTGTTCGGGCCACCAATCAGTTCGACATACTCAGTACCTTTGATGAAGAAGATGCCGTGGTGTGCGAACACATAGAAGGAGGTCACAAACATACCAGCGATCATGCCGGCAATCGCGCCCTTGTCGGTCACGGTCTTGGTGAAGATACCCATCATGATGGCGGGGAACAGCGAAGACGCTGCCAGACCGAAGGCCAGAGCCACAGTCGCTGCCGCAAAGCCCGGTGGGTTCAGACCCAGGTAACCGGCCAAGATGATGGCGAACACCATGGAGATCTTGCCTGCCATCAGTTCGTTTTTCTCGCTCATGTCAGGCACAAAGGTGCGCTTGATCAGGTCGTGAGAGATAGCGGACGAGATCGCCAGCAACAAACCAGCAGCGGTCGACAGAGCGGCAGCCATGGCACCAGCGGCCACCAAGGCGATCACCCAGTTGGGCAGCTGAGCGATTTCCGGGTTGGCCAACACAATGATGTCGGCGTTCACGGTCAACTCACTGCCCTTCCAGCCAGCGGCTTCAGCCTTGGCCAGCACAGCTTCGTTCTTGGTCTTGTCGTTGTAGTACTGGATACGGCCGTCGCCGTTCTTGTCTTCAAACTTCAGCAGACCAGTTTTTTCCCAACGGGCCACCCAAGCTGGACGGTCTTCGTACTTGATGCTGGCTTCGGGCTCAAAAAGATCCTTCTTGGCGTTCACAACCGCAGCGTCAATACCCATGCCGCCATCGGCTTTTTGAATGATACCGACGTTGGTGTTGAAGGTGCCGTGCAGGTTCAGACGGGCCATAGAACCGACCGAAGGCGCCACGGTGTACAGCAGGGCGATGAAAATCAGCGTCCAGCCGGCCGAGTAACGCGCATCAGCGACTTTGGGCACGGTGAAGAAGCGGATGATCACGTGCGGCAGACCCGCGGTACCAATCATCAAGGAGATGGTGAAGAACACCATGTTCAGCGTCGAACCAGCGGACTGGGTGGTGTACTGGGCAAAGCCCAGGTCGGTCACCACTTGGTCGAGCTTGGCCAGCAGCGACACATCGGTACCCACCAGGTCAGAGCCCATGCCCAACTGGGGGATGAAGTTGCCGGTCAGGTTCAGGGAGATGAACAGCGCGGGGATCGTGTAAGCGATGATCAGCACGATGTACTGGGCCACCTGGGTGTAGGTGATGCCCTTCATGCCGCCGAACACAGCGTACGCAAACACCACGGCCATGCCGATGTAGATGCCGGTATCAGAAGACACGCCCAGGAAACGCGCGAAGGTGATACCCACGCCGGTCATCTGACCCACGATGTACACCACGCAGATGATCAGCAAGCAGATCACGGCCACGGTGCGGGCTGTCGACGAGTAGTACCGGTCACCGATGAACTCGGGCACGGTGAACTTGCCAAACTTGCGCAGGTACGGAGCCAGCAGCATGGCCAGCAACACATAGCCGCCGGTCCAGCCCATCAGGAATACCGCGCCGCCGTAGCCCATGTTGGAGATCAGGCCGGCCATCGAGATGAAGGACGCTGCCGACATCCAGTCCGCCGCTGTGGCCATGCCGTTGGTCACGGGGTGCACACCACCGCCGGCCACGTAAAAATCGGACGTGCTACCAGCGCGCGCCCAAAAGGCAATACCGAGGTACAGCGCAAAGCTGGCACCCACGGTCAAATAAATCATCGTTTGAAGTTCCATGAGATGGTCCTTTGTTGTTTTTTATTCGTCCATGCCGAACTGGCGGTCGATCTGACCCATCTTCACGGCGTAGTAGAAGATCAACGCAATGAAGATGTAGATGGAGCCTTGCTGGGCGAACCAGAAGCCCAGGGGGTAACCACCGAGGTGGATACCGTTGAGCATGGGCGCGAACAGG
>CAMBOY010000166.1 GCA_945869245.1 Hydrogenophaga intermedia | reverse complement strand
AGATCACCGACACACCGTGGGTCACCAGCGGAATCACCACCAGCGCGCAGATCAAATAGCCCCACACCGGCGGTATGCCCAGCGCCAGCTCCAGCGCATAGGCCATGACGGCCGCCTCCAGCGCAAAAAAAATGAAGGTGAAGGCTGCGTAAATCAAGGAGGTGAGCGTCGAGCCCAAGTACCCAAAGCCCGCGCCGCGTGTGAGCAAGTCCATGTCGACACCGTGGCGCGCGGCGGTGACGCTGATGGGCAGGCCCGCGAGGAAGATGATGAGGCCAGTGCACACAATGGCCAGGGCCGCATTGACAAAACCATAAGCCAACAACAGCGTGGCGCCAATCGCCTCCAAGATCAAGAAGGACGAAGCGCCAAACGCGGTGTTTGCCACCTGCCAGCCCGACATGCGGCGGGTGCGCTGCGGCGTGTAGCGCAGGGCGTGGTCCTCCAGTGTGTCGCTGCTCACCCAGCGGTTGTAGTCGCGGCGCACCGGAATGATGCGCTGTGGCGCGTCGGTGGAGGGGCTGTCGGTGGCAGGAGCGGACACGGGGTTCACCGTTCAAGCTGTGCAGATTCTGTGCCACCGCCACACCGACGTGGTGTGGGCACACAAATTGCACCAGAACACCCATGGAACTCACCCCCCGCGAGAAAGACAAGCTGCTGATCTTCACCGCCGCGCTGCTGGCCGAGCGCCGACAGGCGCGCGGGCTCAAGCTCAATTACCCCGAGGCGGTGGCCTTGATCAGCGCCGCCGTGATGGAAGGCGCGCGCGACGGCAAAACCGTGGCCCAGCTCATGAGCGAAGGCCGGCGCGTGCTGAGCCGCGACGACGTGATGGAAGGTGTGCCCGAGATGATTCCCGATATCCAGGTCGAAGCCACCTTTCCCGATGGCACCAAGCTGGTGACGGTCCATCAGCCCATACCTTGACCCCCCCGCGCCGCGCTGTGCGCGTCACCCCCCAGGGGGCGATGCGTTGCGGACCGGCAAAGCCGGATCCGCCGCATCCTTGAACCAGGCACTTCGCTCCACCTTTTGTTGAGGCCTCTTTTGTTTTTTTAGGTCTGCTGCCATGAAACACTTCTCTGTTCTCGCTCTGCTGTCTGCTGCGCTGTCTTCTGTCGCGCTGCCCGCTGCTGCCCACGATGGCCATGGATTGGTCGGGGGGCACTGGCACGCCAGCGATGCCTTTGGTTTTGTCGCGCTGGCGCTGGCCGTGGGCGTGGCGGTGTGGATATCGCGCAAGTGAAGGGGCGGTCATGATTCCCGGTGAACTGCTGATCGACGACGGCGCGTTGCCGCTCAACCCGGGGCGGCGCACGCTCACCATGGTGGTGAAAAACACCGCCGACCGGCCGATCCAGGTCGGCTCGCACTACCACTTTGCCGAGACCAATGCGGCGCTCGGTTTTGACCGCGCCGCCGCGCGCGGCATGCGACTGAACATCGCCAGCGGCACTGCGGTGCGCTTCGAGCCCGGCCAACAGCGCACGGTCGAGCTGGTGGACTACGCGGGCGACCGCATCGTCTATGGCTTTGCTGGCCATGTACAAGGAACACTCTGATGCCCCCACGCTCATCACTTCGTGACATCGCTGCCTCCCAAGGGGGCGCTCGCCTGTCTTGGGGCGGCCCTGCGAAAGGCGGTCTTTGATGGCCCACATCGACAAACGCGCCTACGCCGACATGTTCGGCCCCACGGTGGGCGACCGGGTGCGCCTGGCCGACACAGGACTCGTCGTTGAAGTCGAACAGGACTACACCTTGCGCGCTGGTGGCTACGGTGAAGAAGTGAAGTTCGGCGGTGGCAAGACCATCCGCGACGGCATGGCGCAATCCCAACGCACCCGGGCCGAAGGCGCGGTCGACACGGTGCTGACCAACGCGCTCATCATCGAGCACTGGGGCATCGTCAAGGCCGACATCGGCCTCAAAGACGGGCGCATCGCAGCCATCGGCAAAGCCGGCAACCCGGACACCCAGCCCGGGGTGGACATTGTCATTGGCGCGGGCACCGAGATCATCAGCTGCGAAGGCCATATCGTGACCGCCGGTGGTATCGACAGCCACATCCACTTCATCTGCCCGCAACAGGTCGACGAGGCGCTGGCCTCGGGTGTGACCACCATGCTCGGCGGCGGCACCGGGCCGGCCACCGGCACCTTTGCCACCACCTGCACGCCCGGCCCCTGGCACATCGAGCGCATGCTGCAGGCGGCCGATGGCTTGCCCATGAACATCGGCTTTCTGGGCAAAGGCAATGTGAGCCAGCCCGCACCGATCTACGAACAAATCGAGGCCGGCGTGATTGGCCTCAAACTGCACGAAGACTGGGGCAGCACACCGAGCGCCATCAGCAACTGCCTAGACGTGGCCGACGCGACCGACACCCAGGTCGCGATCCACTCCGACACGCTCAACGAATCGGGTTTTGTCGAGAACACGATTGCCGCGACCAAGGGCCGCACGCTGTGTGCCTTCCACACCGAAGGCGCGGGCGGCGGGCACGCGCCCGACATCATCCGGGTCGTGGGCGAGGCCAACTTTTTGCCCTCCAGCACCAACCCGACCATGCCCTACACCGTCAACACGCTCGACGAGCATGTGGACATGCTGATGGTCTGCCACCACCTCGACCCGGCGATTCCCGAAGACCTGGCCTTTGCCGAAAGCCGCATCCGCCGCGAAACCATTGCGGCCGAAGACATCCTGCACGACCTGGGCGCGATCAGCATCATGAGCAGCGACAGCCAGGCCATGGGCCGGGTCGGCGAATTCAACAACCGCACCTGGCAGACCGCCGACAAGATGAAGGCGCAGCGCGGCGCGCTCGACGGCGATGGCGCGCGCCACGACAACTTCCGCGTCAAGCGCTATGTCGCCAAATACACCATCAACCCGGCGATTGCCCACGGCATCTCGCACATCGTGGGCTCGCTTGAAGTGGGCAAGTGGGCCGACATCGTGGTGTGGAAGCCGGCCTTTTTTGGCGTCAAACCCACGGTGGTGCTCAAGGGCGGCAGCATTGCGCTGGCCGCCATGGGCGACCCCAATGCCTCCATTCCCACGCCACAGCCGGTGCACTACCGGCCACAGTTTGGCGCGTTGGGCGGCGCGCTGGCCAAAGGCAGCCTGACCTTTGTGTCGCAGGCTGCACAAGCGGCTGGCATGGCGCAGCGCTATGGCCTGCAGAAAACCACCGTGGCGGTGCAGGGCTGCCGGCGGGTCACCAAGGCCGACATGGTGCACAACAGCTACCTGCCCAAGATCGAGGTAGACGCACAAACCTACACCGTGCGCGCCGACGGTGTGCTGCTCACTTGCGAACCCGCCACCCGCCTGCCCATGGCGCAGCGCTACTTTTTGTTTTGAACCCCATGCTGCAAGCCGCCCGCTGCATTCCCCAAGGTCAAGGTCTGGCGCCAGCGTTGATTCGCCGCGCGCCGCGTCTGGTGTTGGACTGGGATCTGCGCCAGAAAAGCCGCTTTTTTGCCGACACCACCAACGGCACGCGGGTGGGTGTGTTTTTGCCGCGCGGCTCGGTGCTGCGCGGTGGCGATGTGTTGCTGTGTCTGTGCGGCACGCTGGTGGCGGTGGGAGCCGCGCCGCAACCGGTGCTGCGCATCACCGCATGCAGCGACACCCACCATGGTCACGCGCACGACCCGGCGTTCGATCTGATGCGCGCCGCTTACCACCTGGGCAACCGGCATGTGCCCATCGAGCTGCAACCCGACCACCTGAAGATCGAGCCCGACCATGTGCTGGCCGATATGCTGCGCGCCATGCACTTGAATGTGGCCGAGGTGAACGAGCCGTTTGAGCCCGAAGGCGGCGCTTATGGGGGACATACGGGCGGGCAAGGCCACAGCCATGGACATGCCCACGGACACGAACACGGCAACGACGACCACCCCCATGCGCACTGACCCCGCCGGCCTGCTGCAGTTGCTGTGGATGGCCTCGCCCACCCTGCCGGTGGGCGGTTTTTCGTATTCCGAGGGACTGGAAGCGGCGGTGCACGCCGGCTGGGTGCACCACGAGACGAGCGCCGGGCACTGGCTGGTCGACCAACTGCACCTGAGCCAGGCGCGCAGCGAACTCGCGGTGCAAGCGCACGCTTACCCCGCCTGGCAAGCACGGGACTGGACCCGGGTGCGCGCCCTCAACGACTGGGTGTTGCAGACCCGCGAAAGCGCCGAACTGCGCCAGCAAACGGTGCAAATGGGCCGCTCGCTGCTGGTGTGGGCGCAGCAGTTTGCGCCCGACCAACACCCGGTAGCCCAAGCTGCAAATAGGGACTTAGAAGAAGTGAGCATGCACCAACCCAGCTACCCCCTGGTGCAAGCCTGCTTGGCCGCACACAGCGGTGTGTCGCTGGCCGACACCTTGCACACCCACGCATTTGCCTGGGCGGAGAACGCGGTACAAGCCGCCATCAAGGCGGTGCCACTGGGCCAGAGCGCGGGTCAGCGCATACTCGCCCAGCTGGTGACCGAGATACCCGCTGCGGTGCAGATCGCGCTGCACACCCCCGAGCCGCAACGGCAATGCTTCACCCCCGGACTGGCGATTCTGTCGGCCCGCCACGAAACCCAGTACTCCAGACTCTTTCGATCATGAACGCCCCTGCCCTGCACCACATTCCCCACCGCAGCAAAGTCCTGCCCCCCCTGCGCGTGGGCATCGGCGGGCCGGTCGGATCTGGCAAAACCACCCTGCTGGAGATGCTGTGCAAAACCATGCGCGCGCGCTACGACTTGGTGGCCATCACCAACGACATCTACACCAAGGAAGACCAGCGCCTGCTCACCGTCAGTGGCGCGCTGCCGGCCGAGCGCATCATGGGCGTGGAAACCGGCGGCTGCCCGCACACCGCGATCCGCGAAGACGCATCGATCAACCTCGAAGCCATCGACCGCATGCTGGCCCAGTTTCCCAACGCCGATGTGGTGTTTATTGAAAGCGGCGGCGACAACCTGGCCGCCACCTTCAGCCCCGAACTGTCCGACCTGACGATTTACGTGATCGATGTGGCCGCTGGCGAAAAAATCCCGCGCAAAGGCGGCCCGGGCATCACCAAAAGCGATCTGTTTGTCATCAACAAAACCGACCTCGCACCCCATGTGGGCGCCGATCTGGAGGTCATGAAAGCCGACACCGCGCGCATGCGACCCGACGCCGCTCGCCGTCCCTGGGTCATGACCAACCTCAAGACCCAAGACGGGGTGGACGCGGTGGTGCGCTTCATTGAAGAGCGCGGCATGCTCAACGCGCCCACCACCGCCTGAACCGAGCCAGCCCAGCGCGCTAGAATGCCGGTTTTGCGCAGCAGCGCGTGGGGCCACCGTTTGGCGCCCAACACGCTGCACCTCGACACGGAAGCTTGGCAGAGTGGTCGATTGCACCGGTCTTGAAAACCGGCAACCCGCAAGGGTTCCAGGGTTCGAATCCCTGAGCTTCCGCCAATTGGGCACACCCAGCGCCGGTGCTCTCCCACAGGGCACACAACAAAAAACGGACCCGAAGGTCCGTTGTATGGGATGCAGCCGACGCCAGCGCGATTAGTCGGCGACGGTTTCCACGTTTTTCAGCTGGCGATCGGCCACCATGGCCGTCATAAAGCCGTGCAACCAGTGCATGTCCAAGGGCTTGCGCACCAGCACCGTGTGCTCAGGCAGCCCACCGCGCTTGGCGATGTCCTCGTCCGGCATGGCGCTCACCGCCACCATGACCATATGGGCAAACACGGGGTTGCTGCGCAAGGTTTTGAGCAGCGCAAAGCCGTCGACCCCAGGCATGTTCAGGTCGGTCAGCAGCACCTGCGGACGCAGGCTGTTGATGTCGATCAGCGCTTCCATGGCCGATGGCATGACGGTGCAATCCAAGGGCAGCTGCCACTTGTTGACCGCTGTACGGATCAGCTCCAGACTGATCTGGTCGTCGTCGACCACCAAGACCTTGAGCAGGCCCTGGCCCGTGACACCAAACTGGGTTTGCAGGCCGTTGCGGGCTTGGTAGTCGCGCACCGACTGCAGCGAAATGCGCCGGTGACCACCCTTGGTCTTCCACGCTTCCAGTTCCCCGCGCTCCACCAGCGACTGCACCGTGCCCACCGACAGGCCCAGCAGTTTGGCTGCGAAGAAAGTGCCGCAAAAATCGGTCTGAGCTTCGAGTGAGGTTTTGGTTGCCATAGCACTATTCTACTAAGAAGTCATCTCTGACGATTCTTGAACTGTTCCCGCATGGCGTCTAGCGTCTGGTCGATTCGGTCACCACACTGGGTGGTGATCACCACTTTGGATTCGGCCTTGAATCTGCTGGACTCAAAGTGAAAATCCGGGTATCGGTCGCTTGACTTGACAAATATGCGGGATCGGGAACTTGTTTCCAATATTGCCACACCTTTGTCAAAATAGGAACGCCGGCCATCAGGTTCGGACACCGCCATGAACGCATCGTCAAATAGTTCACACCGGTTGTCGAGAAAAACCTGTACCTTGAGTGGTTTGGCGTCTACGTGGCGGTCGTAGTACATCCAAGCCAGTACACCCGCCAGCACCAGCAAAGCCGCCAAAATGGCATAAATAACCACATCCAATGTGTCTTTTTTTGCGGCTTTCTTCTGTATTTTCATACATCTTCCCTCAATTTGCCGAGTCTGAGAACACCTAATCAGGTCTGATATCTTGGTCGAAAATCGTCACACGTTCTGGGTACGAAAGCGCATGACTGCCATATCGTCTAGGCGACGGGCTTCGGCTTTTTCACCACGGCGCAGGGCCTGTTGTTGCTCTTGCTCCACCAATTTTTTCATTTTGTCGAGCTCCAGCTGGGCCTGCAGCAGCAGGCGCTGCAGGTGGTCGCCCTGGGCGCGGCACTGCGCCACCTCGCGCATGGCGTGGATATGCAGCTGCTGCAGTTGCTGGATGAAGCGCTGGCTGTTGAGCTGGTCGCCCATGAGCTGGCCGTCGCGCAGCTGCTGCTGGTTGCGGTGGCGGTAATCGCTGAGCATGCCGCTCAAGCGTTGCTCGGCCGACTGCAACTGGGTGAGTTTCTCTTGGTTGGCCTGCAGCGTTTGGCGCGCCTCATCGGTGCGGCGCTGGGCTTTTTCCACCAACAGGCGCCAGGGACGGGTGGGAGTGGAGTCTTGCATGGGATCGCTTTCACGGTTAGCCCGGCGGGCTCATCAGATCGTT
>CAMBOY010000165.1 GCA_945869245.1 Hydrogenophaga intermedia | reverse complement strand
CTGACCGTGATTTACGTGACCCACGACCACCTGGAGGCGCTGGCCATCAGCGACCGGGTGGTGGTGATGCGCCAGGGCCAGGTGCAGCAGGTGGGCAGCCCGCGCGAGGTGTACGAACGCCCGTGCTCGGAATTTGTCGCCGACTTCATGGGCGACGCCGCGGTGTACGACGGCCATGTGGACGCCCAGGGCGCGGTGCGCCTGGGGCCGCTGCAGTGGGCCACCGAGCAGACCCGGCGCGAAGGCCCGGTGCGGCTGGTGGTGCGGCCGCAGGCCTGGCGCCTGGCGCCGGCCACCGGCCAGGGCCTGCCAGGACAAATTGAGTCGGTGGCCTTTGAAGGCCGCCTCACGTGCTACCAGGTGCGCACCGCGCTGGGACCGATTCAGGTGCACCGCCACCACGAGCGCCAAGGCCTGCAGCCCGGTGCGCCGGTGAGCGTGTGGTTGGACGGTGCCGGGGTGAGTGTGTTGCTGGCGAGTGCGACCAAGGCGAGTGCGGCCATGCCCGAAGGGCCGTGACGCCGGTGGTGCTTGTTTTTTTGTGTGTGAGTTGGCCATGTCGGCCGTGTTTGACCTTAGGAGTACTGCAATGAAAAAGACGATGTGGATGGCCTTGCCGGTGTTGCTGCTGGGTGCCCAGACGGTGCAAGCACAGAACCGCGAGTTCAATATGATTTGCTCGGCCCAAGCGGCCTGGTGCAACATGCTGGCGGTGACCTTTGAGAAGAGCCAGGGCGTGAAAGTGAACATGACGCTCAAGGGCTCGGGCGAAGCGATTGCCCAGATCATGGCCGAGCGCGCCAACCCCAAGACCGACCTGTGGTTTGGCGGCACCGGCGACCCGCACCTGCAAGCCGCTGAGCAAAACCTGACCCAGGAATACAAATCGCCCTCGCTGCCCAAGCTGCACGACTGGGCACAAAAGCAGGCTGCGCAATCGGGCTACAAAACGGTGGGCATTTATTCCGGCCCGCTGGGCTTTGGCTACAACACCGAGCTGATCGCCAAGAAAAAGCTGCCCATTCCCAAGACCTGGGGCGACCTGCTCAAGCCCGAATACAAAGGCGAAATCCAGTCGGCCAACCCGGCGTCCAGCGGCACCGCTTACACCATGATCGCCACGTTGGTGCAGCTCATGGGTGAAGACCAAGCCTTTGAATACCTGAAAAAGCTGCACGGCAACATCGCCACCTACACCCGCTCGGGCACCGGCCCGATCAAGGCGGTGGCGCGCGGCGAGGCCACCATCTCCATCAGCTTTGTGCACGACGGCCCCGGTGAAAAGGCCCAGGGCTTTCCGCTGGAAACCATCACCCCGGCCGACGGCACCGGCGCTGAAATTGGCTCCATGTCCATCGTCCGTGGCGCACGCAATATGGACGCGGCCAAGGCGTTCTACGAATGGGCGCTGACACCGTCGGCCCAAGCCCTGGGTGCGGCCACGCTGCAGTTCCAACTGCCGTCGAACAAGGAAACCAAGGTCGATCCGCGCGTGCCCGACTTCCGCAAGATCAAGATGATCAATTACGACTACGCCAAGTACGGCCAGACGGCCGAGCGCCGCCGCTTGATCCAGCGCTGGGAGCGCGAAGTCAACAGCCTGCCACGCTGATCCACCCGGGCCTTTGGCCCATCAGCCCGTCCGGACCCCCACATGACACCCATGACCCAACGCCTTGCCCACCCCTTGACGGGGTGGGTTTTGCTCGGTGCGCTCGCATACGCCTTGCTGCCCTGGTATTTCCTGCAATCGCAGTCCTTGCTGGATGCCCTGTGGGGCGGCTGGGGACAAGAGAGCACCGCCAGTGGCCTAGCCCAGGCGCTCACCCATAGCCGGCCTTGGCTGTGGGTGGGCCTGCTGGGTTTGCTGGTGAGCGGCATGGCCTTGACCTTGCCTGCCGGCAAACCCCAGGGGCGCGTGCTGGTGGCGGGTGCCTTGCTGGGGCTGTTGGGTTTGCTGGCCAGCGGTTTTGCCATCGGCATTCCGGGCTGGGTGTTCCCCACGCTAGAGGGCTGGTGGGGCCCGCTGGACAAAGGCCAATACGGCATGGGCTGGGGTGGCTTTGTGGTGGTGCTGAGTCTGGTGGTGCTGCTGGGTGCGGGGGTGGCCCGCTTGGGTTACTTCCGCTCCGACGTGTTTGTGTCTTCGTCGGTCATGGTGTGTGTGGCGCTGCTGGCGCTGTTTGTGGTGTACCCGGTGGCGCGATCCATGGTGTCGGCCTTGTACGACGACATGGGCCTGTTTGCCCCCGGTTCCTTGGTGGACCGTTTGGCCACCGAGCGCATTTGGGGTCTGGGTTGTGTGCTGGGTGAGACCCGCTGTGGCGTGGCCTGGAACACGCTGTACCTGGCCTTGCTCACCGCCACGGGCACCACCATCATGGGCACCATGATGGCGCTGTGGGCCGAGCGCGGCGGCACCCGGCTGGCGCGCCCGCTCAATGTGTTGGCCATGCTGCCCATCATCATTCCGCCCTTTGTGGTGGGGCTGGGCCTGATTTTGTTGTTTGGCCGCGCGGGCCTGTACAACCAGTTCATGGAGTGGGCGTTTGGCATACCGCCCACGCGCTGGTTTTATGGTGTGTTTGGGGTGTGGCTGGCGCAGATGTTTGCCTTCACACCGATTGCTTTCATGATCATGCGCGGCGTGGTGCAGGGCGTGAGCCCCGCGCTGGAAGAAGCCGCGCAGACCTTGCGCGCCAGCCGTTGGCGCACCTTCACCACGGTGACGCTGCCGCTGCTCAAGCCCGGGCTGGCCAATGCGTTTTTGGTCGGCTTTATTGAAAGCATGGCCGACTTTGGCAACCCCATCATTTTGGGCGGCTCGTATTCGGTGTTGTCGACTGAAATTTTCTTTGCCATTGTGGGCGCGTCTCTTGACCCCGGCATGGCGGCGGCGCTGGCGCTGATCCTCACGGTGTTTGCGCTGGCGGTGTTCTTTTTGCAGCGCGCCCTGTTGGGGCGCAGCAGCTTCACCACCGTCACCGGCAAGGGCGACGCGGGTGTGGCCATGCCGCTGCCCAACGCGGTGCGCCGGGTGTGCATGGGGGTGGCCGGGCCTTGGCTGGTGTTCACCGTGGTGGTGTATTTGTTTGCCTTTGCCGGCGGTTTTGTGAAGGTCTGGGGGCGCGACTACACACTCACGCTCGATCACTTCCGCGCGGCTTTTGACCTGCAGTGGACCGAGCACGGTCTGCTGTGGGCGGGTACTGCGTGGAATTCGCTCTTCACCACCGCAACGCTGGCGGCCATGGCGGCACCGGTGTGCGCGGGCTTGGGCCTGCTGATGGCCTGGCTGCTGGCGCGCACCGAGTTTCGGGGTAAAGCCAGTTTCGAATTTGCCGCGCTGCTGACCTTTGCCATTCCGGGCACGGTGCTGGGCGTGAGCTACATCCTGGCGTTCAACGTGCCGCCGGTGGAACTCACCGGCACCGGGCTCATCATCGTGCTGTGTTTTGTGTTTCGCAATTTGCCGGTGGGCGTGCGCGCCGGCACGGCGGCGTTCAAGCAGCTCGACCGCTCGCTGGATGAGGCCTCCCAAATGCTGGGGGCCAGCACCCTGACCACGCTGCGCCGGGTGGTGTTGCCCCTGCTCAAGCCGGCGCTGGCTGCGGCGCTGACCTACAGTTTTGTGCGTTCCATGACCACCGTGTCGGCGGTAATTTTTCTGGTGTCGGCCAAGTACGAACTGGCCACGACCTACATCATTGGCCGGGTGGGCAATGGCGACTATGGGGTGGCGCTGGCCTATTGCACGGTGTTGATTGTGTTCATGTCCGCCATCACCTGGCTGCTGCAAAAAGCCGTGGGTGAACGCCAGCTGGGCCGCCGCGCGCCAGCCCCCCACTAAGGAGATTCATTGATGTCATCGTTGCAACCCGGTATTGAATTTCGCCAGGTCACCAAGCGCTACAGCTCGGGCGGACCGCTGGTGGTCAAAGGCATCGACTTTGTGGTGCCCAAGGGCACGCTCACCACCATCCTCGGCCCCAGCGGCTGCGGCAAAACCACCACCCTGCGCATGATTGCCGGGCTGGAAAGTCCCAGTGGCGGCCAGATTCTCATCAACGGCAAAGACGTGACCCAGCTCGGTCCCAACGAACGCCAGGTGAGCATGGTGTTCCAGAGTTATGCGCTGTTTCCGCACATGACGGTGTTGCAAAACGTGGGCTATGGGCTGGAGGTGTCGGGGGTGCCGCGCGCACAGATTCCCGAACGCGCCCGCGCCGCGCTGGCCACCGTAGGCTTGCAAGGCATGGATGAGCGCTACCCGAGTGAACTCTCAGGCGGCCAGCAGCAGCGGGTGGCGGTGGCGCGCGCGCTGGTGATTGAGCCCGCCGTGCTGCTGTTTGACGAGCCGCTGTCGAACCTAGACGCGCGCCTGCGCCGCAGCATGCGCGAAGAAATCCGCAGCCTGCAGCAGCGCCTGGGCCTGACCGTGGCCTATGTGACCCACGACCAGAGTGAGGCCCTGGCGGTGAGCGACCAGATCATCGTGATGGAGGGTGGCTACATCGCCCAGGCCGGCACGCCACAAGGTTTGTACGAACGACCGACCAGCGCCTTTGTGGCCGGCTTTATGGGCGAGGCCATGTTGTTTGACGGCCAGAGCCTGGCCGACGGCCAGGTGCAGGTGGGGCCGCTGCGTTTTGCGCCGCGCAATCCGGTGGCGGCTGGTGCCGTGAAGGCAGCCATTCGGCCCGAGGCCTGGCGCATCGTGCCCCGGGCTGAGGCTGCGCTGGGCGGCGCGCTGGTCAAGCAGGCGTATTTGGGCTCGTTCCAAGAACTGACCATCGACACCTTGCTGGGTCCGGTGTTTGTGGTGAGTCCGCAGGTGGAGCGGCAATGGGTGCTGGGCGAGGAACTCGGCCTGGCGTTGGGTGAACACGGTGTGACGGTGGTGGCCGCATGATGCGCGAAACAGTGGTATTGGATTTGGGTGGTGTGGTGTTCAACTGGGAGCCGCTGCGGCTGATGCTCGAGGTGTTTCCCCACCGGGTGAGCGACGACACAGGTGCGGCCGAGTTGCTGGCCCATGTGTTCCAGAGCCACAACACCGACGGCGACTGGGCGCAGTGGGATTTGGGCCTGGTCAAGCCCCAGGACCTGGCCGAGCGCATTGCCCAGCGACTGAGTATGGGTGGGCACGAGATCATGGCGCTGATCGACGCGCTGGCGCCGCACATGCGGGTCAAACAGGACACCGTGGCGCTGATTCACGACCTGAAAGCGGCCGGCCACCGGCTGGTGTATTTGTCGAACATGCCCGAAGAGCTGGCGCAGTGGATCGAGCGCGACCACCCCTTTGGCGACTGGTTTGAGGACGGTGTGTTTTCGGCCCGTGTGCAGCATGCCAAGCCCGACGTCGGCATTTACCACTGTGCCATTGAGCAATTGGGTCTGCACGGTCAGGCTCCGGTGTTTCTGGACGACATGCCGCGCAACGTGGCCACCGCCGAGCAGCTGGGCTGGCGCCCGGTGCGCTTTGAGTCGGCCGCGCAGGTGCGCCCGCAGTTGCAGGCCTGGGGCCTGCTGGGCTGACCCCGACACCACACACGGCGGCCCTGCGACAATCCCGGCATGGACATCTTGCTGGGATTTTTTGTGGTGGCGGTGGTGCTCAGCGTGCTCAAAGGGCGAGAGCAGCGCGGCCGCATTCTGTGGCTGGCTGGCGAACTGCAGAGTTACCAGCTCGAACGCCTGATGGAAACGCTGGCCGACGGCTATCTGCGCGCGCTGGGCGAGGGCGACGCCGCACGCCGTCAGTCGGTGTGGGGTGTGCTGGAAGGCAGCGAAACCGCCCTGGCCGACCAACTGGGAGCGTTCGCCAACGACATGAAGCGCGCCGAAGGCGTGGACACCGGTGTGGTGCGGGTGCCTTGGCTGCCCGGTGTGCAGCGCTGGTGGCCGCGCGCCACGTTTGACTTCCGCCGAGCGGTGGCCATCCACGCCGAGGGCTACAACAGCGTGGCCGCCAACGCCGAAGGCCTGTCGCGCAACGACCAGGCTTTTCGCCTGATGGCCGAGATGCTGCTGTTTCAGCACACCTGCCACTGGTTTTGCCGCGGCAAGGCCATGGCCGACGCGCGTTTGGTGGCACGCCACCAGACGGCGTACCAGCAGGTGCTGGACGCGGTGTCGCCAGCGACGCGGCGGGCGTATGAGGGGCTGGTGAAGGGCTAACATCGCCTTGTTGCAAAAGCAGCGTGACAATGCTGTAATTGCGGCATGATAGCCTTCACTGCTCACGCTTCCTCAAGAGCCGCTCACACAGCCCAAGAGCCCGCTGCACTGTGGGTGCTGGGCCGCGACGACACGCTGGACCGCATCAAGCGACTGATGGCGGACGATGGCGGCGACGCGCAGGCCTTGCACTTTCCATTGCCCCATGCCCTTGCCCACGCGCTGGTGATGCGCGGTGTGCCGCCGGCCACGCTGGAGCCGCTGGGCAGTGTGCTCGGCGTGGGGTTGGTGCGGGTGGCGGAGATTCTGGACATCGACCGGGGCACACCGGCGCGCCAGGCGGCCAAGGGCAAGCCTTTGCCCCGGCACGCGTCCGAAGGCGTGCTGCGTTTGCTCGAGATCGAGCAAATGGCTTTTGACACCTTTGAGGCCGGCCAGTCCACCGAATGGTTGAACAAGCCACACCCCTTGCTGGCCGGGCAGACGCCTTTGCAGGCGGCCAGCACCTCGTTCGGGGCCGAGCAGGTCAAGGGCATTCTGGTGGCCATCCGTTACGGCGGTGCGGTTTGACCGCCGTCTGGCGCATCGCGTATTGCCCCACACCGGCGCCCGCCACGCCAGCGCTGCTGCAGGGCATGCCGTATGGGTCCACCTTGGCGTCGGGCCGTTGGCACACGGTGGGCGTGCGCCCGGTGGTGTACGCCGCCGCCAGCCGCGCCCTGTGTCAGTTGGAAAAACGGGTGCATTGCAACGGCGCGCGCCCGAAAGACCAGGCGCTCATGCGGCTGGAGCTGCCCAAAGGCGCCAAAGTGTTGTTGGCCGAATCGCTGGGGCTTGTGCCCGATGCGTTGTTTGACATCACCGCCACCCAGGCGCTGGGTGTGGATTGGTTGCTCAACGGCGCCAGCCTGGCCCTGTCGGTGCCGTCGGTGGTGGAGCCCGCAGAACGCAATGTGTTGCTCAATCCCCTGCATCCGCAATACGCCGACATTCAGGTGCTCATCGAGCGCCAGCCGTTTGTGTTTGATGAGCGGC
>CAMBOY010000164.1 GCA_945869245.1 Hydrogenophaga intermedia | reverse complement strand
CACCACACAGGGCCGCGCGCGGCCTTGCGACAGCAGACGCTGGCGCGCGCCAATCATGGCGACCCAGCGGTCGGCGCCCAGGCGCGCGGGATGGTCGTAGCGGTTGACCAAGCCCGCCTCGGCCGGGCTGGCCACCACCCATTGCGGGTGTACGTCCCACAAATCGAGCTGCTCCTGCACCCGGCGACGCACCACATCACCGGCCACCGCGCAGCCCAGCACCCAGCGCGGCGACGCCAAACCCGCCCAGGCGCCCTCGCCCAGGCTTTCGATGTTTTCCAGAAATTCGGCCCCTTGGGCCAGCAACGCAGCCCCCGGCTGGGGCGCTTCGTACAGCGCCCACTTGAGTCGGGTATTGCCCACGTCCAATGCCAACAAAGTCATGTGCGCATTATGACTTTGTGGTGACAAGGGTTTTCACGGGGCAGCGACCCGCGCAGCGGCGCAGCGTGGGGGCCAACCGACCGCAGCGAAGGGCCGCCCCGAGCAAGGTCAGCCCCCTCGGGGGGCAGCGACCCATGCGCAGCAAGGGAGCGTGGGGGCTCTAGTTTCAGGCGCCGGGCCGCCCCAAGCCTGAAACGCGCCCCCTCGGGGGGAAGCGACCCATGCGCAGCAGGGGAGCGTGGGGGCTCTAGTTCTGCCGCCACGGCAGCCCCTGCAAGCGCCAGCCGCCGCGTCGCCCACGCTGGGCGTTGGCGTCGGGGTCGCCTTCAAAGCCTTCCAAGATGTTGTAGGCCTCCAGGCCCAGCTCGGTGGCGCGCTTGGCAGCTGCAATCGATCGCACGCCGCTGCGGCACAGCAGCACCACTTTCTTGCCGGCAGCCGCCGCTTGTAGCTGGGCGTCGAACCCGGGGTTCATCGCCATGCCAGGCCATTGCTTCCACGCCAAGGGCAGGGCGCCCGGTACAAAACCCACCCATTCGCGCTCGGCGTCGGTGCGCACATCGACCATCACCGCCTCGCCAGCTTGCACCCACTGCCAAGCCAGTTGGGGCGACACATCGCCCGCATAGGCGGTTTGTGGTCGGGGCACCAGCAACAGCGCACCGTCGACGTCGTGGCGCATGCCCGATGTGAGGTTGGCTGGCACCGCCTCGTCAATGCGTTTGGGCTTGGGCAGTTGCAGCGCGCCCATGATGGCCACAAATTCGGCCTCGCTTTTGCCGGCCACGCGGGCGTTGTGGGCCTTTTCATGGCCGATGCTGCTGTGGGTGCGGCCCTGGTAATCGTGCCCGGGCCACACCGTGGTGTCGTCGGGCAAGGCAAACAGCACCTGCGTGAGACTGTTGTACATGTCGACCGGGCTGCCCGACTGAAAGTCGGTGCGGCCACAGCCGTTGATCAGCAAGGTGTCGCCGGTCAGCACATGGTCGCGCCACACAAAACACATGCTGCCCGCGGTGTGTCCGGGGGTGTGCAGCGCGGTCAGGCTTTCATTGCCGAAACGCAGGGTGTCGCCGTGCTGCAGCTGCACACCTGCGGTGCCAATGCCGCAACCGGCAGGCGCGGCGGTGCGCGCACCGGTGAGTTCGGTGAGTTGCGCGGCGCTGGTGATGTGGTCGGCGTGGGCATGGGTCTCGATGGTCCAGACCAGCTTGAGGCCATATTCACGCAGGGTGGCCAGATCGCGTTCAACCTGGGTGTCCACCGGGTCGATGATCACCGCCTCGCGGCTGGTTTGGTCAAACAGCACATAGGTGTAGGTGCTGGATTCCATGTCGAACAACTGGATTGGTTTCATGGTTGAGTCTCCGTGCGGTCAAGAAAAACGCGACAGCATGTCGGCCACATCGTCGGCCGGCACATCGCCCTGGGTGATGACACAACCCACCATGGCGTAGAAGGATTTGTCCAGCGCCTTGCGGGCGGCCGCCAGCTGCTGGGCCACTTTTTCGCAGTCGGCGTCGGTCTCGATCAGTTGCTGAATCCCGCGCAGCTGGCCTTCGACGCGTTTGAGACGCAGGATGAGGGCTTTTTTGCGTTCGCTGTCGTGAAGAGTGGTCATGGGGGGCTCCAAAGGCCCCATAGGTCGGAGCCATACCCCCACAAGTATAGGCAAGCAGCACACCGACCGCACGGTACCCGAGCCAATCGATTCGGGCTTGTCCCCATCGCCAAACCACAAGGGCTGGGGTAACATTCCGAATTGACGTTTACGTAAACGTAATAGCCTGTTCAGCCCCCAGCCCTTTTCGCCTGCGAGACACCCATGACCCAACTCTGCGCCGACTACCAGGCCCTGGCCAACTACCGCCCAACGAACAAGGTGCGTTTTGTCACCGCCGCCAGTCTGTTCGACGGCCATGACGCGGCGATCAACATCATGCGCCGCATCTTGCAGAACATGGGCGCCGAGGTGATCCACCTGGGTCACAACCGCTCGGTGGAAGAGGTGGTGACCGCCGCGCTGCAAGAAGACGTGCAGGGCATTGCGGTCAGCAGCTACCAGGGTGGCCACAACGAGTATTTCAGCTACATGGTGCAGCTGCTCAAGGAGCGCGGTGGCGAACACATCCAGGTGTTTGGTGGCGGCGGCGGCGTGATCGTGCCGGAAGAAATCCGTACGCTGGCGAGCCATGGCGTGCGCATTTTCAGCCCTGAAGACGGCCAAAAAATGGGCCTGCAGGGCATGATCGGCGAGATGGTGATGCGCTGCGACACCAGTCTGTCGGCGCACGCGCCCACCACGCTGGACGCCATCCAGGGCCAGACAGCACCGGCCTGGCGCGCGCTGGCGCAACTGATCACCGCGCTGGACAACGGCGAGGCACCGGCCGGCGTGATCGACGCCGTGCGTGCGGCCGCCGCACAAACCCAGGTGCCGGTGCTTGGCATCACCGGCACCGGCGGAGCCGGCAAATCGAGCCTGACCGACGAGCTGATCCGCCGCTTTCGACTGGACCAGGACGACAGCCTGCGGATTGCTGTCATCAGCATCGACCCGTCGCGCCGCAAGAGTGGCGGCGCGCTGCTGGGCGATCGCATCCGCATGAATGCCATTGGCAAATGGGCCCCCACGCTCCCTGCTGCGCATGGTTCGCTGCCCCCCGAGGGGGCGCCCGCTGGCTTGGGGCGGCCCGGCGCCAGCGGTGGCCGCGACAACCCAGAGCGCGTGTTCATGCGTTCTTTGGCCACCCGCGACACCGGCAGCGAAATCAGCGCTGCCCTGCCCGATGTGCTGGCCGCTTGCAAGGCCGCTGGCTTTGACCTAATCATTGTGGAGACCTCGGGTATCGGCCAGGGCGACGCGGCCATCGTCCCGCATGTGGACATTCCGATGTACGTGATGACGCCCGAGTTCGGTGCAGCCAGCCAACTGGAAAAAATCGACATGCTCGACTTTGCCGAGTTTGTGGCGATCAACAAATTCGACCGCAAGGGCGCTGCCGACGCCTTGCGCGACGTGGCCAAGCAGGTGCAACGCAACCGCGAAGCCTGGAACACCCCGACCGACGCCATGCCGGTGTTTGGCACCATGGCCAGCCGCTTCAACGACGATGGTGTGACCGCGCTCTACCAAGCCATCAAGCGCCGGCTGCTGGAGCTGGGCACACCGCTGGCCGAAGGCCGGCTGCCGCTGGTGAACGTGCGCCACAGCAGCCAGCAAACCGCCATCGTTCCGGGTGCGCGCACCCGCTACCTGGCTGAAATCAGCGACACGGTGCGCGGCTACAAGCGGCGCGCGCGTGAGCAGGCGCGCATGGCGCGCGAGGCGCAGCAGTTGCGCGCCGCCGCTGTCATGCTGACCGCAGACAAACCGGGCCGTGCCAAGGCGGCCGAAGCGGCGATTGATCTGGCGCAAGAACGCGAGCTGCGCATGGACGACGACGCGCGCAAGCTGCTGACCCAATGGCCCGACATGCAAAAAGCCTACGCGGGCGACGAATACGTGGTGAAAATCCGCGACAAGGAAATCCGCACCCAGCTCACCCACACCACGCTCTCGGGCAACAAGATCCGCAAGGTGGCGCTGCCGCAATATGAAGATCATGGCGAAATTTTGAAGTGGCTGATGCTGGACAACGTGCCGGGCAGCTACCCCTACACCGCCGGCACCTTTGCCTTCAAGCGCGAGGGCGAAGACCCCACCCGCATGTTCGCCGGCGAAGGCGACGCCTTTCGCACCAACCGCCGCTTCAAGCTGGTGAGCGAAGGCATGCCGGCCAAGCGCCTGTCCACCGCGTTTGATTCGGTCACGCTCTACGGCAACGACCCCGATCCGCGCCCCGACATTTACGGCAAGGTCGGCAATTCGGGCGTGAGCATCGCCACGCTCGACGACATGAAGGTGCTGTATTCGGGCTTTGACCTGTGCAGCCCCACCACCAGCGTGTCGATGACGATCAACGGCCCGGCGCCGTCGATTCTGGCGATGTTCATGAACACAGCCATCGACCAGCAGGTGGACAAGTTCAAGGCCGACAACGGCCGCGAGCCCACCGACACCGAAGCCGCCAAAATCAAGGAATGGGTGCTCGCGAATGTGCGCGGCACGGTGCAGGCCGACATCCTGAAAGAAGACCAGGGCCAAAACACCTGCATCTTCAGCACCGAGTTCTCGCTCAAGGTCATGGGCGACATCGCCGAGTACTTTGTGCACCACGACGTGCGCAACTTCTACAGCGTGTCGATCAGCGGCTACCACATCGCCGAAGCCGGCGCCAACCCGATTTCGCAGCTCGCGTTCACCCTGAGCAACGGCTTCACCTTTGTGGAGGCGTACCTGGCGCGTGGCATGCACATCGACGACTTCGCGCCCAACCTGAGCTTCTTCTTCAGCAACGGCATGGACCCGGAATACACGGTGCTCGGCCGCGTGGCGCGCCGCATCTGGGCGGTGGCCATGAAAGAAAAATACGGCGCCAACGAGCGTTCACAAAAGCTCAAATACCACGTCCAAACCAGCGGCCGCAGCCTGCACGCCCAAGAGATCCAGTTCAACGACATCCGCACCACACTGCAAGCGCTGATCGCGATCTACGACAACTGCAACAGCCTGCACACCAACGCCTTCGACGAAGCCATCACCACGCCCACCGAAGAATCGGTGCGCCGCGCCATGGCAATCCAGCTCATCATCAACCGCGAGTGGGGACTGGCCAAAAACGAAAACCCCAACCAGGGCGCTTTCATCATCGACGAACTGACCGAACTGGTGGAAGAAATGGTGCTGGCCGAGTTCGAGAAAATCACCGAACGCGGCGGTGTGCTCGGCGCGATGGAAACCGGTTACCAGCGCAGCAAGATCCAAGAAGAGAGCATGCACTACGAGATGCTCAAACACACCGGCGAATACCCGATCATTGGTGTGAACACCTTCCGCTCGCCGCATGGCGACCCGGTACCCCAAACCATTGAACTGGCCCGTTCGACCGAAGAAGAGAAGCAGTCGCAGTTGCAGCGCCTGAACGACTTCCACACCCGCCATGCGGCCCAAGCCCCGGTGGTGCTGGCGCGCCTGAAGCAGGCGGCGATGGACAACACCAATGTGTTTGAGGTGCTGATGGACGCGGTGCGGGTGTGCTCGCTCGGGCAAATCACCCACGCCTTGTTTGAGGTGGGTGGGCAGTACCGGCGCAGCATGTGAGGGATGGCGCGGGCCAGCCTCACTCGGTCAGCGTCACCTTGGACAAATGGGGTGGTGTGTCGGGGTTGCGGCCCCGCGCACGCGCCAGCGCCTCGGCCATCAGGTAGTGCGACTGCAAGGCCACGATGGGGGCCAGGTCGTCGTGCGGCGCAGTGGCCAAGGGCAGGTCCACGCCCGGTGTGCCCAGTGGCGCGGCCAGCAGCACCCGCACCCCACGCGCGCGCCATTCGGTCGCCAGTTGCAGCGCATCGGCCTGGGCTGGGCCGGGAGTGGCCAGCACCAGCACCGGAAATCCGGGCTCGGCCAGAGCCATGGGGCCATGGCGCACCTCGGCCGATGAAAAAGCCTCGGCCTGCAAGCCGCAGGTTTCCTTGAGCTTGAGTGCGGCCTCTTGCGCCACCGCCAGCGTCGGGCCCCGGCCAATCACATACAGGCGGTCGACACCGGTGAGCGCCTCCAACGCGGGCGTCCAGTCCATGGTGGTGGCGCGCTCCAAGGCATCGGGCAGCACCTGCAAGGCATCACCCAAAGCGCAACGGGGCTCACCCTGCTGGGCCGCGAGCCAATGGGCCACCAACCGCGCACCACTGACCAACTGGGCCAGACAAGACTTGGTCGCCGCCACACTGGTCTCAGGCCCCGCTTGCAAATCAAACACCCATTCGGCGGTCTTGGCCAGCGGCGACTGTGGGTCGTTGACAAAGGCCACGGTGCGGGCACCCGCGTCGCGCAAGGCGCGGGTGGGCGTGATGAGGTCGGGGCTGCGCCCACTTTGGGAAAACGCCAGACTCACCACCCCTTGGGTGCGCAAAGGCGACTGGTAGAGCGTGAGCAGCGACATCGGCAAGGACGTAACCGGCACGCCCAAGCGCGCCATCACCAAATAGGCGGCGTAGTGGGCTGCGTGGTCTGAGGTGCCACGCGCCACCGTCAACAAACCCGAGGGCGGGCGATGCACCAAGCTGTGCACCAGACGCTGCAAGGCTTCGGTGTCGGCGGCCAACAAGCGGCGCACCGTGGCCGGACCTTCAAGCGCCTCGGCGCGCATGCGGGAATTCATATCCATCCTCCTTCGACCAGCACCCGCTGGACAGTTCGATCGGCATCCAACACCACCAAGTCGGCCCAGGCACCCGGCGTCAGCCGCCCCCGGTCGCTCAAGCCCAAATAATCGGCGGCGATGGTCGAGACCCGGGCCGAGGCGTCGCGCAGCCCCAGGCCGAGCGACAACAGATTGCGCAGGGCTTGGTCTAGCGTCAGCGCGCTGCCGGCCAGTGTGCCATCGGCCAGGCGCACCGCACCCAGGCATTTGTGCACCCGTTGGCGCCCCAGGTGGTACTCGCCATCGGGCATACCGGTGGCGGCGGTGGCGTCGCTCACACAATACAAACTAGGAATGGCGCGCAGCGCCACCCGGATCGCCCCGGGGTGCACATGCAGCAAATCGGGAATGATTTCGGCGTGCTGGGCGAGCGCCAGCGCCGCGCCGACCATGCCGGGCTCGCGGTGGTGCAGGGCCGACATGGCGTTGAAAACATGGGTGAAGCCAGCGGCGCCGGCTTGCAGTGCGGCCGCTCCATCTTGGTAGCTGCCGTTGCTGTGGCCAATTTGCACCCGTATGCCCATGCCGTTGAGCGCACCGATGGCCGCCACATGCCCAGGCACTTCGGGTGCCAGGGTGAGCACCCGGATCGGTGCCATGGCCTGCCATGCGGCCAGCTGCGCCAAGTCGACACTGGCGGTGCAAGCG
>CAMBOY010000163.1 GCA_945869245.1 Hydrogenophaga intermedia | reverse complement strand
CGCCTGGTGCACATACAGCGGCGCACTCAAGGTCAGGGCTTTGGACTTGGCGCTGTTGTTGTGCTCGGGTGCCACCACCTCCACATCGGCCACCCGCCGCAAGGCTTCGTACAGGGCAACAATGCCGTCGGCGCGGTAACCGTCGTCGTTGGAGATCAAAATTTTCATGTGGAGATTCTAGGCGCTTGCCCTTGCCCAGCCGCGCAGCGACACCCGGTGTCCAGGGTCGCAGGAGCGACAAAGGGCCGGCCAACGCGGCTTCTACCATCGTGCTTTGCCTGTTGATCGGAGTGTGTGATGCAAGCTTGGATGTGCTTTGATCCCGTTGGCGTAGACGCGCTGACCTGGAGCACGTTGCCCGACCCCAGCCCAGGGCCCGGTCAGGTGCTGGTGGGTGTGGCAGCGGCCAGTCTGAATTTTCCCGCTGTGCTGATCGTGCAGAACAAGTACCAGCTCAAGCCCGCCCTGCCCTTTGTGCCCGGGGCGGAGTTTTCGGGCACGGTGCTGGCGGTGGGCGACGCCGTGGAGCACCTGCGTGTGGGCCAACGGGTGGCTTGCTTACAAGGCACCGGCGGCTTTGCCACCCATGTGCTGGCGCAAGCCAGCCAGTGCCTGCCCTTGCCAGACGACTTTGATCTGGTCGACGCTGCGGCCTTCATCATGACCTACGCCACTGGCTGGCACGCTTTGGTGGACCGCGGCCAACTGGTGGCGGGTGAAACGGTGCTGGTGCTGGGTGCCGCCGGCGGTGTGGGCACCGCCGCCATTCAACTGGCCAAGGCCCAGGGTGCGCGCGTGATTGCCGTGGCGGGCGGCGCCGACAAGTGCGCGCTGTGCGCGGCCATCGGCGCCGACGCCACCATCGACCACCAGGTACACGGCGCCACCAGCGGCCTGCGCGACGAAATCAAGCGCCTGAGCGCCGGCAAAGGCCCCGATGTGGTGTACGACCCGGTGGGAGGCGATTTGGCCGAACCGGTGCTGCGCAGCATCGCCTGGCGCGGCCGCTATCTGGTCATTGGTTTTGCCTCAGGCCCCATACCAGCCCTGCCGTGGAATCTGTGCCTGCTCAAAGGCGCGAGCTTGGTCGGGGTGTTCTGGGGCGAGTTCGCACACAAGGAGCCACAAGCCAATCGCACCATGCTGCAGACCTTGTTGCGGTGCTACCAAGCCGGCCAGATCAAGCCCGTGATCGATGCCACCTTGCCCATGCAGGAGCTGCCACAAGCCTACACGCGCATGCAAAGCCGCCAGGTGAAGGGCAAACTGGTGCTGGTCAACCCATGACGGGTGTGCGTGGCGCAGGCAATAAAAAAGCCCGGCGAGCCGGGCTTTTGGGGTGTGCGGTGGGGTGGCTAATGGGACTCGAACCCACGACAACCAGAATCACAATCTGGGACTCTACCAACTGAGCTATAGCCACCGCAGTCCCGCATTATAGCGCGTTGCCAGGACTTCTCCTGGCCGATGCTCAGGGTTTTGGCTGCGGCGCCAAGATCTTGACCTTGAAGCGTTGTTTCAGCGTCTCGTAATACGCGGCGGTTTCGGCAGCGGCCAGCCATTGCCGGACTTGACCACGCTCAGCGGTCCGGCGCTGGTCGTCGACCGCTTCGCGCGGTTGCACCGCCGTGATTTGCAGCACCGCGTAGCCTTGTGGTCCCAAGTCGACACCGGTCCAGGCAGGCAGTTGGCTGGCCGGAGCGCTCATCAGCGCATTCATCACCGGCAGGGGCAAATTGCCGGTCTTCTCACGCGACACGGTGATCTCCTCACGCAAGCCCGCAGGCGCTTGGCCACCCTGCGCCGCCTTGAGCAGCGCCGCACCCTCAGTGCGGGCCAGCTCAGCCGCTTTCGAGGCGATGAACTGCTGCTGCACCGCGGCTTTTACCTCGTCCAGCGCCTGGGTGCGCGCCGGCATGTGCTTGACAATGCGCGCTGCCACCAAGCGGTTGGAACCCATCTCAATGGCCTGGGTGTTGCGTTTGTTGTTGACCGCATCGGCGGCAAACAAAGCCTGCAGCAAGCTCGGGTTGGTCAACACCGGGTCGGCATTGGGTGCGCCCACCGGGTCGCGCAGCACGCCTTGTGCGCTGCGCAACTCCAATTTGAGCTTGTCGACCATGGGCTGCAAGGTATCGGCTTGCTCGTACGCCAGATTGCTGAACTGCTCGGCGATTTCTGCGTAGCGCTTTTGGGCCTGCTGGCGCTTGAGGTCGGCCTCCAGCTCGGCACGCATGTCTTCAAACGGGCGCTGCTTGGGCGCGCGGATGTCGGTCACCTGGATGATGTGAAACCCAAAGTCGGACTCGACCACCGGCGAAATTGCGCCTTGGGCCAGCGCAAAGGCCGCATCCTCAAAAGGCTTGACCATGGCGCCTCGCGCAAAGTAGTCCAAGTCGCCGCCATTGACCGCCGAGCCGGGGTCTTGCGACTGCGCCTTGGCCACTTCCGCAAAACGCGACGGGTTTTGTGTCAGCTCTTGTTGCAGTGCCTCGGCCTTGGCGCGGATAGCGGCTTTGGCCTCGGCCGAAGTGCCCTCGGGTACGCTCAACAGCACATGGCTGGCGCGGCGCTCTTCGCCACCCGACAGGCGCGCGGCGTTTTGCTCGTAGTAAGCCTTGACGTCGGCTTCATTGAGAACAATCTGCCGCTCAAGGGTGGGCAGGTCGAGCAGCACGTACTGCACATCGGCTTGCTCCACCGTCTTGAACTGCGCCTCATTGCTTTGGTAATACGCCTGCAAATCGGCGTCGGTCACCACCACCTTGCTGGTGTACGCGGCGGGGTCCAAAGCCAACACACGCACCGCGCGGCGTTGAAAGAAGGCGTCGAGTGCCGCATTGGCCACCGCAGGGCCCGCCAGTGTGGTCGCGCCAATGCCTTCGATCACCTGCACCCGCGACAGCTCGGCGCGGATATTGGCCTCGAACATCTCGGGTGTCAGGCCTTGTCGACCCAACAAGGTGCGGTAGGCCTCCACGTCGAGCTTGCCGTCGGCGGTGCGCAAACTGGCGATGGTGGCGTTGTTGGTCAGCTCACGCGTGAGCTTCTGGTCGCTGGTGTAGACGTGCAAGGTGTCGGCAGCGGCGGCCAGCACCCGCTCGCGCACCAGCCGCTCCAGCGCAGCGTAGCGGGCCTGCTCGGTGTCCAGCAACTTGATGTCGATGCCTGGCATCGACTCGCGCAGGCGGTCGATCTCTTGGCGGTGCGCGTTGTCCCATTCCAGGCGGGTGATGTCCTTGCCATCGACCACCGCCACCGCTTCACTTTGTTCGGAATAACGGGTGTAGCCCTCGACTCCGAACAGCACAAAGGCCGGAATCACCAGAACGAGCAAGATGCCCATCAGGACTTTCTTCTGGTTGCGAATGGCGTCAAACATGTGCGGGTATCCCAAAGGCCGATCACGGCAATAAACACGGCATAAGAAAAAAGGCGAACC
Source organism: Hydrogenophaga intermedia (assembly GCA_945869245.1). Classification (GTDB taxonomy): domain Bacteria; phylum Pseudomonadota; class Gammaproteobacteria; order Burkholderiales; family Burkholderiaceae_C; genus Hydrogenophaga; species Hydrogenophaga intermedia_B. The sequence continues at coordinate 3,920 of CAMBOY010000163.1, read as the reverse complement.
GGTGTTCGCCTTTTCGGTGGTGGTGGGTGCTGACGGGGTCGAACCGCCGACCTACGCCTTGTAAGGGCGCCGCTCTACCAACTGAGCTAAGCACCCCACCGGAAACCTCGATCGCCCAATCAGTTCAGGGCGTCCTTGAGCGCCTTGCCCGGACGGAACTTGGGCACTTTGGCAGCCTTGATTTTAATCTCAGCGCCGGTGCGGGGGTTGCGACCCTTGCGGGCGGGGCGCTTGGTGACGGCAAACGAGCCAAAACCCACCAAGGACACGGTGCCGCCTTTTTTGAGGGTGGTGCGAATGGCGGTGATGGTGGAGTCCAGTGCGCGTGCGGCAGCGGCCTTGGAGATGTCGGCGTGCTTAGCGATGTGTTCGACGAGTTCGGTTTTATTCACGAAATGCCCCTCTTCAAATGATCAGAAATATCCGTTGTTGGATCGGAGTTGTGTGGCGCCACCCGGTGCGCGGGATGCACCAATAAGAAGCGCTCTCCAGCGACCGCTGGGGAGCGTTGCTCGATTAGACCCACGCCACGCAAAGCCTGTCAATACGGACATGTCGCACCCACAAGCCTGCGCGGAACTGAGGACGGCAGATTCTAGTCGCATTCGCCAAGGCCGCGCCGCCACACCGCTGCGCGACCGGCCTTAAGCGGCCGCGCGCAGCGCCTGTTCGACCGCCCGACCCAGCTCGACCGTGCCCGCCGTGCCGCCCAAGTCGCGGGTGCGTGGCGCACCGCTGCCAGGCTGCAACACCGCTTCGATGGCGGCCACGATCGCGTCGTGCGCGTCGCGGTGCCCCAGAAAGTCGAGCATCATGGCGCCGCACCAGATCTGCCCAATCGGGTTGGCAATGCCCTGCCCCGCGATGTCGGGCGCTGAGCCGTGCACCGGCTCAAACAGCGAGGGAAAGCGCCGATCCGGGTTGAGGTTGGCGCTCGGCGCAATGCCAATGGTGCCGGTGCACGCGGGCCCCAGATCGGACAAGATGTCGCCAAACAAGTTGCTCGCCACCACCACATCGAACTGGTCGGGTCGCTGCACAAAATGGGCGGTCAGGATGTCGATGTGGTACTGGTCCACCCGCACATCGGGGTACTGCTTGGCCATCTCGGCGAAGCGCTCGTCCCAGTACGGCATGGTGATGGCGATGCCATTGGATTTGGTGGCGCTGGTCAGGTGCTTCTTGGGCCGCGAGCGCGCGGTCTCGAAGGCATACCGCAGCGCCCGGTCGACCCCGATGCGCGTCATCACGGTCTCCTGCATGACGATCTCGCGCTCGGTGCCGGCAAACATGCGCCCGCCCACGCTGGAGTACTCGCCCTCGGTGTTTTCGCGCACGATCACCATATCGATCTCGCCGGGCGCGCGCGCACTGCCGTCGCGCCGCACCACTGGGGCAATCACGCCCGGCATCAGGCGCGCGGGGCGCACGTTCACATACTGGTCGAACTCGCGCCGAAACAGCAGCAACGAGCCCCAGAGCGAGATGTGGTCGGGCACCCGGTCGGGCCAGCCCACCGCGCCAAAATAGATCGCGTCGTGGCCGCCGATCTGCTCTTTCCAGTTATCGGGCAGCATCTGGCCGGTGCGTTCGTAATGGTCGCAACTGGCGAACTCAAAATGATCAAACTGCAGAGTGATGCCAAAACGCTCGGCGGCGGCTTGCAGCACGCGCAGGCCTTCGGGCATGACTTCCTTGCCAATGCCGTCGCCGGGAATCACAGCAATGCGATGGGTCGTCTTCATGGTTTGCTCACAGGTACAACAGGGGCACGCACCACCAACGCCACGCCGAGCGCGGTGATGGCGGTGCCCAACAGGGTCAAGGGGGTGATCGGTTCGTCAAACAGCAGCCAAGCGATGGCGGCTGTGCAGGGTGGCACCAGGTACATCAGGCTGGTGACGCTGGCGGCCGCGCCGCGCTGAATCAGCAGGTACAGCAGTGAGCTGCCGCCCAGGGTGAGCCCCAGCACCGACCAGGCCATGGCGCCGGCGAGCTGGCCGTTCCACTGCATGGACTCGGGCTCCAGCAGGGCCAGCGGCAGGGTCACCAGCAGAGCGGCGATGAGCTGGGTGGTGTTGGCGGTGCGCACGTCGCAGCTCTGCACAAAGCGCTTTTGGTACAGCGTGCCCACGGTGATGCACAACAGCGCAGTGAGCGCGGCCAGCAGATTGAACACGGTGGCGGTATCGCCCGGTGTGCCGCCCTCAAACTTGCGCCACACCACCATCACCAAGCCCGCAAAACCCAGGGCCAGACCCAGCCACTGGCGGGCGCTCACTCGGCTGTGGGCTCCGCCCATGCGGCTGAGCCAGATGGCGGTGAGCACCGGTTGCAAGCCCACCACCAGGGAGGACAAACCCGAACCCATGCCCGCCTTCACCGCCACCCACACCCCGCCCAGATAGCCGGCGTGCATCAACACCCCGGTGACGGCCAAATGCCCCCACTGCGCCCTGCCCTGCGGCCAGCGCACACCGGCCCACACAATCCAGGGCAGGAAACACAAGATCGAGAGCGCATAACGCACCGACAAGAAGGACAGCGGCGGCGCGTACGGCATACCGTAGCGGGCCACAATAAAGCCGGTACTCCAGATCAGCACAAACACAGCGGGCATGGCCTTGAGCCAGGCCGAGGCGGGTGCGTCCGACATGGGTATTCAGCGGTACTTGGCCCGAATCTCGGGAATGGCTTTTTGCAGGTAGTACAGCATGGACCACACGGTGAGCACCGCCGAGATCCAAATCAGCCAGGTGCCCCACACCGCGGTGTCGATCCAGCCCAGCACAGTGCCGTTGTAGAGCAGAAAGGGAATGGCCACCATCTGGGTGGCCGTTTTGACCTTGCCCAGCCTGTGCACCGCCGTTTTGCCGGTGGCGCCAATGATGGCCATCCATTCGCGCAGCGACGAGATTGCAATTTCGCGCCCAATGATGATGAGCGCCACAAACACATTGGCGCGGTCCAGATGCACCAAGGTCAGCACACAGGCGCAGACCAAAAACTTGTCGGCCACCGGGTCCAGAAAGGCGCCAAAGGCCGAGGTCTGGTTGAGCTTGCGCGCCAGATACCCATCGGCCCAGTCGGTGACGGCAAACACCACAAACAACACCGTGGCCAACAGGTTTTGCTGGGCCGCGCTCCAGCCCTCCAGATAAAACACCCCGATGATCAGGGGGATGGCCGCGATGCGGGCCCAAGTCAGCAGGGTGGGCAGGTTAAAAAACATGGGGGGATTATCGGCTCAGCCCTGCAGGGCTTTGGCCAAGCGGCGCACACCCTCTTCGATGCGCTCGGTGCCCACGGTGGCAAACGACAAACGCAGGGAGGCCGCATCGGCTTGGCGCGCGAAGAACGGCGCACCCGGCACAAAAGCCACCCCCTGGTCGATGGCACGGCGCGCCAGCTCGGCGCCGTCGGCCAAGCGGCCATTGGCACCGGTCAACCGAGCCCAGACAAACAACCCGCCTTGGGGCTGCACAAAGTCGATGGCGTCGCCCAGCTCGCGCCGCAAGGCCGCGCCCATGCAGGCGGCGCGCTCGGCATACACCGCTCGCACCTGCGCCAAGGTGGCGGGCATGCGGCCGGCTTTGAGGTACTGCGCGGCGGTGGCCTGGGCAAAGGTGCTGGTGTGGGCGTCGCTGAACTGTTTGCACATGGTGGCCTTGGCCAGCAGCGTGGGCGGCGCCACCATCCAGCCCACCCGCAGGCCGGGCGAGAGCACTTTGGACAGCGATCCGCAGTGCACCAAGCGCTCGCGGCTGCCAGGTACACCCTCGCTCAAGGCCAGCAGGCTCGGCGGTGGTGCAGCGCCAAAGTACAGGTCGCCGTAGGGGTCGTCTTCGACGATCAGGGTGTTGTGGCGCACCGCCATCTCCAGCACCGCGCGGCGCCGCTCGGCGCTCAGCAGCGCGCCG
>CAMBOY010000162.1 GCA_945869245.1 Hydrogenophaga intermedia | reverse complement strand
AGTCATCACAAAGTTAACTTTTTATACCATTATTTTTTGCCTTGCCATGGCAATATTGACATCCATTCTTACAGCAATCGGCCAAGTATCAAAAACCATAAAGTATGGCTCGGCGCATTGGCTCCCAGTCAATGCCAACATCACCCACTCTCAACTCAATTTATTCACAAGCGATATGCGCCGAACTTATTCCGCAAATATTGTTTTTGAATACTCCGTAGAAGGCAAACAGCACTCATCTAACATCATCACTCCAGATCTTGAATCAGGCTCCGGCTTTGATAAATCAAATGGGGGGAATCTGATTGCACTATTCCCCGTCAATGCACAAGTCAGGGCTTATTACAATCAACACAATCCCTCTGTTGCAGTGCTTTTCCCGTGTAATACACAATGGTCTTGGCACACAATCTTTTACATAGCATTTCTTGTATTCGGTGTGTTGATGATGATTCCATCGTCTTTGTTTCTTTTCATCTATTTTTCATAGACACCAACTACAAGACTATGGCATGTGCATATAGCTCAGCGTGTTGACCGAGAAGCGCTGGCTGATCTGGGGCTGTTGGAGTGCACCAGAGCAGCTGGGGTTATCTATGCCTTCTTGTGTGGGGTGTAGCCACCGTGGCCGACCACTTTGACCGCAGCCCCAACGAAAAGCGCTATACCCAGGTGCGCACCCGGGCGGCGGCCATCGGCTTCTTGTTCATGTTGCTGGGCACGATGTTGCCGGTGTGATGCGCCGGCAAGGTGGCTGCATTGGCGGGCGTTCGGCCAAGGCAGTATTCACCAGGCCAACAATATGTCGAATATTTTTGACATTTATTGACCGTGATGCTCCAATGCATCCATGAATCTCGCTGACATGGGCCAACTCGTTCAAGCCCGCCGCGAAGCCTTGGGGCTTTCGCAGGCGCGGCTGGCACGGCTGTCTGGTTTGTCGCGGGCCACCATCAACCAGCTGGAAAACGGCACCCTGGTCGATTTGGGCACGCACCGCTTGTTGGGCCTATTGCATGTGCTGGGCATGGATTTGATAGCCCAAAGCCGCACGCCCCCCACACAGGCCCTGGCGTTGCTGAGCCAAACAGCCAGCGTGAGCTACAAGACTGCGCTCATGCCCGATGCGTTGGCGCAGGCGCTGGTCAGCGGCGAGCTGCCCGAAGCGCTGCTGCCGCAGGTGGCCACCCTGCTAGACGAAGCACCGTTGCCCTTGATCGTCTCTGGCCTAGAAGAAGTGACCGAACGCACCCACACGCCACCCAAGACGCTGTGGAAGCACCTGACGGCCTGGGCGCAGGCTTTGCAGTCGCCTCGCGCGGCCTGGGCGTGAGGATGGCTTCAGCATGAAAAAAGTGTTTCTCAAACTTGACAATATCTCGATATTGATCAGAATGAGAAACATATGCCTGCCAAACCACCCCTTCCGACCGCCCACAGCACCGCCCAGCTGCAGGCCTTGGGCGCGCAGCTTCGCGCGCGCCGCAAAGCGCTGCGGGTAAGCAGCACGGCGGCGGCCGAGGCCGCTGGCATGTCGCGGGTGACGCTGCACCGCATTGAAAAGGGAGAGCCTTCTGTGGCGGCCGGCGCTTGGGCGAACGCCATGGCGGCGCTGGGCATGTCGCTGGTGGCGCTCAATGCCGAAGACGCCCAAGCCACACGCCCCGAACCTGTCAGCGGGCCGGATCTGCCCAACTGGATTCCCGTGCGCGTGCGGCTGGCGGACTACCCGCAGCTCAAAGCGCTGGCCTGGCAGGTGCACGGCACAGACGCGCTCACGCCTATCGAAGCCCTGGGCATTTACGAGCGCAACGCACGCCATCTGGATACCGCCGCCATGTCGCCCGCAGAGCAGGCGCTGCTACAGGCCTTGCAAACGGGTTTAGGTTGCAAGCGGCACTGACCAAGGCAACGCAAGCCTATGGGCCTGCCGTGGCGCGCGACCTTGCCAAGGCGATTGACCGCCTGCAAGCGCGCGAGGGCTGGCTGGAGCGCTGCATGCAGGCCATGGCCATGACGATGCCAAAGGCTGTGCTCTGGCAAAAGGTGCGTGCTCTGCGCAGGGTGTTGAAAGCTGGCTGAGGCCATTGCCGGCTCCGGCCTTGCCTATTTCCTACTGTCGCGGTGGGTTTGAGGGTCTTGCATTCGACGGATGGCAGAATCACCCAAAGAGACCTTATTTGGGTATGATTGCACCCAATATGGGTATCAAACAAACACCTGCCCCATCGTCCACCGCCGACGCCCTCTTCCCCAAGGTGCGGCAGCGCGTGCTGGCCGTATTGTTCGGCGCGCCGGACCGCAGCTTCTACACGAACGAGGTGATTGGCTTGGCGCAGTCGGGCGCGGGCGCGGTGCAACGTGAGCTGGCCGACTTGGCCGCAGCCGGTTTGCTCACGGTGCGCAAGCAGGGCAATCAGAAGCACTTTCAGGCCAACGCTGGGGCACCAGTGTTTGCCGAGTTGCGTGGCTTGGTGCTCAAGACGATGGGACTGGCCGATGTGTTGCGCGCCGCGCTGGTGCCGCTGGCGTCGCAGATTGATCGGGCGTTTGTGTTCGGCTCCATCGCCAAACAGCAGGACACTGCGGCAAGCGACGTGGACCTGCTGGTGGTGAGCGACACGCTGGGTTATGGCGATGTGTTCGGCGCGCTGGACGGCGCGAGCCAGACCCTGGGCCGCACGATCAACCCGGCGCTCTACACCACCGCCGATTTCCGCGCCCGGCTACAGGGCGACAATGCGTTCATCAACCGCGTGATGCAGCAGCCAAAGATATGGCTGATTGGCCAGGAGGAATCACCGCAGCATGAGCCCGCCCAACCCACTTGACAACCTGAGCCGCCCCGGCGGTTCGCTCAAACCGGAACCGCCCGACGCGACCGAGATCGCCGGCTTGCTGCGCACGGGCCGTGCCCGGTTGGCAGACGCCGGTAACACCACGCTGGCGCTGGAGAGCCGCTTTGACCTGGCCTACAACGCGGCGCATGCGTTGTGCTTGGCGGCGTTGCGCACCAAGGGCTATCGGGCCAGCAACCGCTACATCGTTTTTCAGGTGCTGCCGCACACGCTGGGGCTGGGGCCGGAGGTGTGGCGCGTGCTGGACCTGTGTCACAACAAACGCAATCTCGGCGAATACGAAGGCTTGCTGGAGGTGGACGAGCGACTGGTGAAGGATCTGATCGTGGCCACGCAGAGGGTGGCCGACGCGCTGAGCGCAGTGTGACCCCGAAGTTGGCAGGACATCCGAGGCGGATATCGCCGGTCCCCTACAGCCGCGCAGCGAACTAACCGATCCCGCTCACCCAGATTTTTCGGCCAAGCCCCCGAGCGAACAAGCCCAAATCGATCTCGCGCTCAAGCAGGCCGCCGCACACGCTCGCAAACAACTGGCGGCGCAGGGCCTGAAGCTGCCCACCCAGAGCTGGAAAACCGGAAAAATCAGCAATCCGGTGGTGTAAGGCCTTGCGCACGGGCCTGCTCCCCCATAAAGCACCCATAACTGATAAATCTTCCTAAAATGCCATTTTTAACGGCATCAAAGGGACCTCTATGAGATTCAACACCTGGCTGGTGGCTGCGGCCTGTGTGGCGGCGATGGCGCCTGCCGCGATGGCAGCGGATTACAAGGTGGGGGCCAAGGCCGAAGGCGGCACCTACCTGTTTCGCGAACCGGTGGAAATGTATTGGAACGACTGGTTCGGCTTTCCGATCATGACGGCATCGGCCGCCGCCACGCGGCAAGCGCGGGTGATTGTGGTGGCTGAAGGCAAGACGGCGGGCTTTGTGGGGCAGCTGAGCATCAACTGCGGCAACGGCAAGTTTTATTGGGAGGGCGCCACGCAGTTTGGCACTGCGCTGCCCACCGAAAGAGCGATTCAAGACCTGGTGCCCACGCAGGTGGTGGGCAATGCGCGGCGCTTCTTTTGTGCGAGGTGACGCCATGCGTGTGACGCAACTCGACTCTCGTGTGGCCAAGACGCTGGCAGCTGGGCTGCTGTGTGGTGTGGCACTGGCGGTCTGGCCAACGGTGGCCCAGGCGCAAGGCAGCAAAACGCCGTGGTACGGCATGGAGGGCTTTGCCGGGCGCGCGTCGGGCAAGTGCATCACCGGGCCGAATGCCCAGGATATCTACGAACTGTCGCGCGCTGGCATGGCCACCATCGTGTCTGAGCAGGTGTCGGGCGGCAAGGTGCAGGTGATGACGATCCGGATTCAAGGGCACACCAGTACCATTTATCGGGACAAGGCGGTGTGCCAAAAGCAGGCGCAGGCGATGCTGCGATCGCAAACCACGGTGCCAGACAAATACAAGTAAGCGGCGCCGAGCCCGTACAGAGCCACTGACGGCAGCGTCAGCGCGGTGGCTCTGTGGGTGGCTCGGCGTGGGCGGCGGCCTCAGCGGCGTGCGCTTTGTCGGCCCGGGTTTTGGCCAGGGCTTGGCGTGCGTCGTGCCACTGCCAGCCGGCCCAGATCAGCACCACAACAAAGACACCCAGTTCCAGCCAGATGCCCATGGTGCGCTTTAGCCTTTGACCATGCGCATCACCTCGGCGGCGTCTAGGGTGGACGCGCGGGCCTGGATGTCGCCCAGATGCTGCTGCTGCAGGGCTTTGCCACTGCCCAACAGGCCTTGGTAGGTCTGGCGCAGCAGGTCGGTGGACATGACGCGGCCGCCGGCGTAGTAGCGTTTGGCCAGATGGCCGAGCGCATAGGTGCTGGCAAACGAAAACGCCATGCCGGTGGCTTGGCCGCCCAGGCCACCGAGCATCTTGCCGCCGGCCTTGCCCAGCAGCCCGCCGATCAGCTTGCGGCCAAACTGTTCAATGTATTGCGACGTGAGGCCCACCCCAGCGGCGGCAATGAATTCTTTGATGTGGCCCTGGTCGAGCGAAACACCATGGGCTTTGCCCACGCGGTAGACCATTTTGATTTGCAGCGGAATGATGGCCATGGAGGCCCACGACTGGGGCAGCAGTTCCAGCGCGCCGTTCAAGATGGCGTACTTGAGCACCATGCTGTCGATGGCGGCGTTGTCCACCGCAGGGGCGCTGGGTGCGGCGGGCGCAGCCGCTGCGAGAGGCGCAATGGGTGTCGCCGGGGTAACGTGCAGAGGCGCTGCCGCCTCTTGCTCGTACGCCGCCACCGCCAAAGCCCGGGTTTGGCTGTTCGCCTCGGGCTCGCCGCCGCCGAGCTGTAAGTCACCCTGCAGGCGCTGCAGAAAAGCGGCTTCAGCGGGGCTGCACAAGCCGTCGGCGTGGCACACGGCGGTCGCCCACTCGAAGGCCAGTTGCCGGTGCATGGGGTCTTGCAGTTGGGCCACCGCTTGGGCCACCGACAAGCGCCCGAGCAGCGCGCCTTGCACCGCTTGCGCCAACTGCCGCGAGCCCCCCTCTTCGTCCAGTTGTTGGGCCAGGTCGCGCACAAAATCGCGCTCGACTTGGGATTTTTCGCCGTCGGCCATGGCGGCATGCACGAGGATGGCGAGGAGCGCTTGTTGGGTAGGTGCTTGCATCATGGGCTTGAGAATACACCCCGCAGCCCAAAGTTCCTTTGGCGGCGCGCTCAGTCGTTCCACTGCACCACGGGGCCGAGCTTGCGTTGGGCCAGGAAGACGGCTTCGCGCAGGCTGTAGGCCGATCCGCCGTCGTGCCAGGTTTCGTGGGCGCCCGGCGGGTGGTAGCGAATGTAGAAACATTCCGCCGCGCGGTCGGTGGAGAGTGCGGGTGGGTCTTCGGGGTCGTGGGTGCCGTACAGGGTGTGGTGGCGCACGATGTGCACGGGGCAGGCGGTAAGGCCACCAAAAAACCAGCGCCCTTGTTTGACTGGGGGCAATTGGTCCACTTCGCTCATGTTGATGTCTCCTGGGGGTGATGGTCTTGTGTCGACTCTTGTGTGGTGTGCCACATGCTAGACCCGATGGGTGCGCTTGTTCAAGCGTTGCAACCCTAGGCGCCACCGGGTTTTGATCGGTTTTTTCAACTGCGGCGATTGCCCGCGCTGGCTTGTCTGGCGGGGGCCGGTGGGATAATCCGGCCCCATGAGCATCACCATCAAAGACGAAGCGGGCGTAGCCGCCATGCGCACCGCCTGCCGCTTGGCGTCGGAAGTGCTGGACTACCTGACGCCGCTGATTCAGCCAGGCATCACCACGCTGGAAATTGACCGCCTGTCGGCCGCCTTCATGAAGCAGCAGGGCACGGTGTCGGCCACCATTGGCTACCAGCCCAGCGGCTACCCGCCCTACCCCGGCCATTTGTGCACGTCGGTCAACCAGGTGGTGTGCCACGGCATACCCAACGACAAGCCGCTGAAAAAGGGCGACATCGTCAACGTGGACGTGACCGTCATCAAGGACGGCTGGTTTGGCGACAACAGCCGCATGTACCTGGTGGGCGGTGAGGCGGCCTGCAGCGTGCAGGCGCGCCGGCTGTGCCAGGTGACGTTTGAGGCCATGTGGAGGGGCATTGTGATGGTCAAGCCCGGCGCGCGACTGGGCGACATTGGCCACGCAATCCAGACTTTTGCCGAGGGCAATGGCTACAGCGTGGTGCGCGAGTTTTGTGGCCACGGCATTGGCCAGAAGTTTCACGAAGAGCCGCAGGTGCTGCACTATGGCCGCCCGGGCACGATGGAAGAACTTAAGCCCGGCATGATGTTCACCATCGAGCCCATGATCAACGCGGGCAAGCGCGACATCAAAGAAATGGGCGACGGCTGGACCATCGTCACCCGCGACCGTTCGCTGTCGGCGCAGTGGGAACACACTGTGCTGGTCACGCCCACCGGCTACGAGGTGCTGACGCTGTCGGCCGGCAGCCCGACTCCGCCGGCCTTTGTCACCACCACCGCCTGCTGACTTGGCGCACCCAGCTTCTATGGAACAGCACGCCAGCCTGCGCGCGCGCTACCAACACGACAAAGCCAGCTTGCTGGCGCCCTTGGCAGAGCCGGGTGCGTCGCCACGGGGTGTGCGCGGCACCCTGCAGCGCCTGGCGCGGCTGACCGACCACACGCTGCGCGCGCTCTGGGCGCAAGCGGGCTGCGGTCCAGAGCTGGCTCTGGTGGCGGTGGGCGGCTACGGGCGCGGTGAGCTGTTCCCGTACTCCGATGTGGACGTGCTGGTGCTGCTGCCCGACGGCGCAGACCCTGAGCGCGACGAAGCGCTCAAGGCACAGCTGGAAAACTTCATTGGCAGTTGCTGGGACACCGGGCTGGACATGGGGTCGAGCGTGCGGCATGTGGCCGACTGCGTGGCCGAGGCCCGGGCCGACGTGACGGTGCAAACCGCGCTGCTGGAACTGCGCTGGATCGCGGGCAACAAAGCCGCCTGCAAGCGACTGGAACAGGCCTTGGCCGACGCCATGGACCCGCAAGCGTTTTTTGTGGCCAAGTCGCTGGAGATGC
>CAMBOY010000161.1 GCA_945869245.1 Hydrogenophaga intermedia | reverse complement strand
TAGGTCATGCAGTCGCCGCTGTCGGCCACCCCGTCGTGGCCCCAATTCGGTGGCAGATACAGCATATCGCCCGGCTCCAGCACAAACTCTTCGGTGGGCGCAAATTGCGCGAGGATTTTCACGGGCAGATTGGGCACCAGCGACCGGTCGCCCGGCGGGGCAATACGCCACCGGCGCCGACCATGGGCTTGCAACAGAAACACGTCGTAGCTGTCGACATGCGGCCCCACGCCACCTTGCTCACTGGCCCAGGAAATCATGATGTCGTCGAGCCGCGCGTCGGGCACAAAACGAAACCGCTGCATCAATGCGTGCACGGTGGGCACATGCAAATCCACACCTTGCACCAAGAGGGTCCAGCCTGGTCGTTTTTGTGGTGGCAACTGGCGCGGCTGGAAAGGGCCGTGCTTGAGTTGCCAGGCCCCCGCGTGGCCACCCTGGGCCGCGCGCTGCGCGATCAGGCGCGACTCGACGTCGGGCTGTGTGGCCAACGCAAACAAAGCCTGTCGGTCCACGGGCGGCACAAAGCCGGGGATCGCCTGGCGAATCAGCAACGGTCGCTTTTGCCAGTGGCGTTTCATGAATTGCTGCGGCGACAAGCCAGCCAGCAAGGACATAGGCTGATCGGTCGGGAGGGGAGTGCGGTGTGTGCTCATGGGACAATTGTCGGATGAAAATTTCTGATCAATGTGTGGTGGCACTGACCTGGACGCTGAAAGACGCCCAAGGTGAGGTGCTGGATGTACTGGAAGATCCGGTGGAATTCCTGGTCGGTGGCAGCGATTTGCTGGCGCGCGTCGAGGCGGCCTTGCAGGGGCACGAGACGGGCGACGCGCTGGATTTGCACCTAGAGCCGATCGACGCCTTTGGCGATTTCGACGACCAGCTGCTGTTTCTGGAGCCACTGGACAAATTCCCCGAAGGCATAGAGATCGGCATGGCCTTTGAAGGCTTGCCCGAGAGCTGCAACCCACAGGCCGACCCCAACAAGGTGTATTTTGTCAGCGAGATCTACCCCGAGCATGTGGTGATGGACGCCAACCACCCGCTCGCCGGTGTGGCGCTGCGCTTGCAGCTGCAGGTGCACGGCGTGCGCGAGGCCGAGGAGGCAGAAATCGGCGCTGGCACCTTGGGCACAGGCTTTTTCCGCTTGGGCTGAGAAAAGACAGCCTGCCGCACATCAAAAAGTCCCCCAAGGGTCTTTTTGATGCGGCCAGCGCGCCTCAATTGCGCCCGGTGGAGCCGTAACCGCCCGCACCGCGTTCGGTGCTGGCTGAAAACTCGTCGACCACCCGAAACTGCGCCTGCACCACGGGCACGATCACCATCTGGGCGATGCGCTCCATGGGCTCAATGGTGAAGGCCATGTCGCTGCGGTTCCAGGCGCTGACCATGAGCTGGCCCTGGTAGTCGCTGTCGATCAGGCCCACCAAATTGCCCAACACAATGCCATGCTTGTGCCCCAAACCTGAGCGCGGCAACAGCATGGCGGCGTAGCCCGGATCGGCCAAGTGAATGGCCAACCCGGTAGGGATCAGCTGCCACGCGTTGGGCGCCAAGGTGACCGCAGCGTCCAAGCAGGCGCGCAGATCCAGCCCCGCGCTGCCCGGGGTGGCGTAAGCAGGCAGCTGCCCGGCCAAGCGGGCGTCTAGCACTTTGACATCAATTTGCACAGATGTGTCCCTGCCCAGTTACTGCGCGTTCTTCTGGGCGGCCTCTTCAAGCGCCTTGACAGGATCGATCTCGCCTTCAGCGCCCTCGCCGCCTGGAGCCCCCTCTTCACCCGGGAAGGCTGGCGCCTCCTCCTCGCCTTCCATGCCGGTACCCAGCGAATTGAGCTTCTCCAGCACATCGGCCTCGTTGACCTCGACCTTGGCCCCGAGGTTGTCGATCACCAGACCAGGGAAGGTAATGACCGTGGCCACCATGATGACCTGCAAGATGATGAACGCAATCGAGCCTTTGTAAATCTGCGTGGTCGTGACGGCGGGAATGCGCTGCTTGGTGATGCGGTCGGTGTAGTCCTCGCGGGCGGCCACGCTGCGCAGGTAGAACAGCGCAAAGCCAAACGGCGGCGTCAGGAACGAGGTCTGCAGGTTCATGGCAATGATCACGCCAAACCAGATCAGATCAATACCCATCTTCTCGGCCACTGGTGCGAGCAGCGGAATCACGATGAACGCGATCTCGAAGAAGTCGATGAACATACCCAGGATGAACACCAGCAGGTTCACAAAGATCAGGAAGCCCATGGCGCCGCCAGGCAGCTTGTCGAACAGGTGCTCGACCCAAATGTGACCGTCGGCCGCATTAAAAGTGAAGCTGAACACGGTCGAGCCGATCAGGATGAACATCACAAAGATGGTCAGCTTGGTGCTGCTCTCCATGGCCTGCATCAGGATCGACATGTTCAGACGCTTGCGGGCGCCCGCCATGATCAAGGCGCCCATCGCACCCATGGCACCACCCTCGGTGGGTGTGGCGATGCCGAGGAAAATGGTACCCAGCACCAAGAAAATCAGGATCAGCGGCGGAATCAACACAAAGGTAAATTGCTCAGCCAGCCGCGACAGCAGGCCCATGCGGGCCACGCGGTTGACGATGGCCAAGCCCAGCGCAAAGAACGAGGAGAAAGCGATGGTGAAGATCACCTTCTCGTCGCCAGGAGCCGCGCCCTCGCGGTCGGTGAGCGGGTTGATGATGGCCTCATGGTTGATGGACCACAGGAAGCCCGCCAAGGCCGAGATCGCCAGCAAGGCCAGCAAGGAACGGTGGCCACTGGCGCCATTGGCTTCGGTGTAGATACGGGCCTCTGGCGGCAGCGGCGGCACCCAGGACGGTTTGAAAATGGCCACCGCAGCAACGAACAGCAAATAGCCGCCCACCAGCATCAGGCCCGGAATCAGGGCGCCAGCGTACATGTCGCCCACCGAACGGCCCAGCTGGTCGGCCAACACAATCAGCACCAGAGACGGCGGAATGGCCTGCGCCAGCGTGCCCGACGCCGTGATGGTGCCGGTGGCAATGGTGCGGTTGTAGCCGTAGCGCAGCATGATCGGCAGCGAGATCAGGCCCATGGAGATCACCGCAGCAGCGACCACACCTGTGGTAGCGGCCAACAGCGCCCCCACCAAAATGACCGCTACCGCCAAACCGCCGCGCACCGGGCCAAACACCTGGCCCACGGTTTCCAGCAGGTCTTCGGCCATGCGGCTGCGCTCCAGCACAATGCCCATGAGCGTGAAAAACGGAATAGCCAGCAGCGTGTCGTTCTGCATGATGCCGAACACCCGCAGCGGCAGCGCCTGAAACAGCGTATCCGGGAACAAGCCGATTTCCATGCCGATCAGGCCAAAAAACAGGCCCGTGGCCGCCAACCCGAACGCCACCGGAAAGCCGCTGAGCAAAAACACCAGCAGCCCGACGAACATCACGGGCACAAAATAGTTGGTCAGAAATTCCACCATGATGCGATCCGATCAAGAATGAGAAGCCGACGTGGCCTGCTGCGCTTTGGCTTTTTCTGCCTCGGCGATCTCTTTGGCCAGTTCTTCGGCCTCATTGGGGCCGGTGTGCGCCAACACGTCAGGCCCCTGCCCTGTTAAAAAGGCGACGCGTTTGATCAGTTCGCTCAGGCTCTGCAACAGCAAAACAGCAAAGCCCACCGGGATAAGCAAAAAGACAGGCCAGCGGATCAGGCCACCCGCGTTGGACGACATTTCACCGGAGATATAAGCGCGCTCAAACACCGGCCACCCCATCACGATCATCATGTAGCACAAGGGCACGATGAACACCACGATGCCGAGGATGTCGATCCAGTTGCGGGTGCGGGCCGAAACTTTGCCGGACAAGAAATCGATGCGCACATGGGCGTTGCGCAAAAAAGCGTAACCACCGCCGAGCAAGAACACCGCTGCGAACAGATACCACTGGATCTCGAGAAAGGCGTTGGAACTGAGGTCGAAGGCCTTGCGCGAAATCGCGTTGGCCGCGCTGATCACCGTAGTGAGCAGGATCAGCCACATGCCCAGCTTGCCCATGCCGGTGCTGAACGCGTCGATCAGACGGGAAAAACTCAGAAGCGATTTCATCGAAAACCCCCCGCGCACGTTGCGGTCACGGCGCTCAGAACAATACAAGAGTCCACCCACAGCACACACTGCGGGCGGACGAGACTCACACAATCAGATCGTCGAAAAAAACCCCGCTTGCGCGGGGGTTTCAAGACAGGCGCTTGTGGGCCTGCTTACAGTCTGGCCGACTGCATGTAGCGATCGAATGCCGCCTCTGGCAGGCGGAACCACAGGTTTTGATCGCGACGGAAGTTGGCGTAATCGGTGTAGACCTTTTTCCAGTTCGGGTTGCTGTTGGACAACTCGCTGTACAGGGCCATGGACTCTTTGAAGGCCGCGTCCATCACCGCCTTGGGGAAGGGAGCCAGCTTGGTGCCAGCCGCCACCAGGCGCTTCAAAGCGGCCGGGTTGCGGGCGTCGTAACGCGCCTGCATTTCGACGTGGGCGTAGGACGTGGCGGCCTCAACCATGGCCTTGTAGTCCGTCGACAGATCGTTGAACGCCTTCTTGTTGATGTAGAAGTCGAGCTGGGCGCCACCTTCCCAGAAACCGGGGTAGTAGTAATGCTTGGCCACTTTGTTGAAGCCAAGTTTCTCGTCGTCGTACGGGCCGATCCACTCGGTCGCGTCGATGGTGCCTTTTTCCAGCGCCTGGTAGATCTCGCCGCCAGGAATGTTCTGGGGCACAGCGCCCAAGCGACCCAGCACCTTGCCAGCAAAACCGCCCATGCGGAACTTCAGACCCTTGAAGTCGGCCGCAGTCTTGATTTCCTTGCGGAACCAGCCGCCCATTTGAGCGCCGGTGTTGCCGCCCGGGAAGTTGACGATGTTGTACTGGTCGTAGAACTCGCGGAACAGCTTCATGCCGTTGCCGTCGTAATACCAAGCGGTCAGCTGGCGGCTGTTCAGGCCAAACGGAATGGCTGTGCCCAGCGCGAAGGTGTCGTCTTTGCCGAAGTAGTAGTACGGCGCAGTGTGGCCAGCTTCCACGGTGCCCTGCTGCACAGCGTCCACGATACCGAAGGCGGGCACCAGCTCGCCAGGGGCGTGCACGGTCACCTGAAACTTACCACCCGACATTTGACCGATGAGGCGCGCAAACACGTCGGCGGCGCCGTAAATGGTGTCCAGAGACTTGGGGAAGCTGGAGGTCAGGCGCCAGCGAATGGCGGCTTGCGCGTGCACGGCCGGGGCCACACCTGCGGCCAACACGCCTGCGATGCCCGCATGCTTGATCAGGGAACGACGATCCATAGTTTGAACTCCGTTGTGAGGATGAATGGACAACTGACACGGCCTTGACGACAAGACCTGTACTCGAAGCCGTGGCTATTGTAGGGAGCGCCCGCCAGATTTTTTGGCGGGGTTTTCCCTTTACGTAGTTTCACTCAAAGCCACAAAAGCCTTGATTTATCAGGGGTTTAGGCAGAGATTGAAAACCGCTGCACAGGTACTTGAAATTAATTCAGGCACAGGCTTGGCACGCGGCGCAGAAGGCTTTTCTAAACCTGTGCGGGCAGCAGGTTCGGCCAGCGCGCCCGCACACTGCGCTCGATGCCCGCCGCGTCCAGCCCCATCTCGGCCAGCAGTGCCTGCGGATCGCCGTGCTCAGTGAAGCGGTCGGGCACACCCAAGTGCAGCAGCGGCAGCGACACGCCCAAGTCGGCCAAGGCCTCGGCCACGGCAGAGCCTGCGCCGCCCACGACACAGCCTTCCTCCACCGTGACCAAGGCGCTGTGGCTGGCAGCCACTTCGCGCAGCAAATCGGTGTCGATCGGCTTGGCCCACCGCATGTTCACCACCGACGCGCCCAGCGCTCGACCGGCGTGCAGGGCCGGGTAGAGCAAGGTACCGAAGGCCAAAATGGCCACACCTTGCCCGCGTTGGCGCCACTCGCCTTTGCCAAAAGGCAAGCCGTCGAGGCTGGCGGGTACCTCGGCACCGACCCCACTGCCACGGGGGTAACGCACCGCCACCGTGTGGTCCTGGGCATACGCAGTAGACAGCAGCGCGCGGCACTCCGCCTCGTCGGCCGGACAGGCGACGGACACCTGGGGAATGCAGCGCAAAAAGGCGATGTCGTACAGACCGGCGTGGGTCGCACCATCGGCGCCCACAATGCCAGCGCGGTCAAGCGCCAGCACCATGGGCAGCTTTTGCAGCGCCACGTCGTGAATCAGCTGGTCGTAGGCGCGCTGCAGAAAGGTGGAATAAATGGCCACCACCGGCTTCATGCCTTCGCAGGCCAGGCCAGCGGCAAAGGTCAGCGCGTGTTGCTCGGCAATGCCGACATCGAAGTAGCGCTTGGGAAAGCGCTGGTGGAATTCGACCATACCGGAGCCCTCGCGCATGGCCGGCGTCACGCCCACCAGCAGGGGGTCGCGCTCGGCCATGTCGCACAGCCAGCGCCCAAACACTTGGGTGAAGGTGGTTTTGGGCGGCGTGGCGGGTTTGGTCAGACCCACGGCCGGATCGAACTTGCCCGGACCGTGGTAGGCGATGGGGTCGGCCTCGGCGAGTTTGTAGCCCTGCCCTTTTTTGGTGACCACATGCAGGAATTGCGGGCCGCTGTCGGTGTCGAGCAGCTGGCGGATGTTTTCCAGCGTGGGAATCAAGGAATCGAGATCGTGGCCATCGATCGGGCCGATGTAGTTGAAGCCGAACTTCTCGAACAAGGTGGCGGGCACCACCATGCCCTTGGCGTGTTCCTCTAGGCGCTTGGCCAGCTCAAACAGCGGTGGCGCGTTTTTCAGCACCTGTTTGCCCACGCTCTTGGCGGCGGCGTAAAACTGCCCGCTCATCAACTGCGCCAAGTAACGATTGAGCGCGCCGACCGGCGGCGAGATCGACATGTCGTTGTCGTTGAGCACCACCAACAGGCGGCCGTCTTCGACGCCGGCGTTGTTCATGGCCTCGAACGCCATGCCGGCGGTCATGGCGCCGTCGCCGATCACCGCGATCGCCTTGCGCGACTCACCCTTGATGCGTGCGGCCATGGCCATGCCGAGTGCGGCCGAGATGCTGGTCGACGAGTGCGCGGTGCCAAAGGTGTCGTATTCGCTCTCGCTGCGGCGAGGAAAGCCACTCAAGCCGCCGAACTGGCGCAAGGTATCCATGCGCTCACGCCGGCCGGTGAGGATTTTGTGTGGGTAAGACTGGTGCCCCACGTCCCAGATCAGGCGGTCGTCTGGGGTGTTGAACACATAGTGCAAGGCGATCGTCAACTCCACCGTACCCAGGTTGGAGCTGAGGTGTCCGCCGGTGCGCGAAACACTCTGGAGCACAAAGGTGCGCAATTCGTCGGCCAGCGCGCCCAACTGGGCGCGCGGCAACAG
>CAMBOY010000160.1 GCA_945869245.1 Hydrogenophaga intermedia | reverse complement strand
CCCCCCCCCCCCCCCACGGCTGTGTGGTCTGTGTCTCGGGGCCTGAGGACCATGTGATCGCGCCCGACGGGCGGCATGCGGTGCTGCGCAACGGGTACCCGCTGATGACCCGGGTCACCGGCGTCGGTTGCTCGGCCAGTGCGCTGGTGGGCGCGTTTGCCGCGGTGCAGCCCGACGCCTGGCGCGCCTGCGCGAGCGCCATGGCCTTCTGGGGGGTGGCCGGCCAGCTGGCGGCCGAGCGCCTCGGCCCCGGTGCGGGCACCGGCAGCTATGCGGTGGCGCTGCTCGATGCCGCCAGCACCCTGGACCACGAGACCCTGGCACGCACCCTGCGCGCGGAGCGGCGGGCATGAGCGCATCCGAGCGCTGGACACCCGCCGCGCTGCGCGAGCGGCTGCGCCTCTACTGGGTGATCGACGGCAGCGATCTGGACACTGAGGCCGGTCGCGCGCGTGTGCGCGACGCGCTGTGCAGCGGCGTGAGCTGTGTGCAGCTGCGCGACAAACACAGCGACACCCGCACCCTGGTCGAACGCACCCGCGCCCTGCTGGACATGGCGCGGCCATGGCGGGTGCCGGTGATCGTCAACGACCGGGCCGATGTGGCGCTGGCCGCTGGCGCCGACGGTGTGCACCTGGGCCAGAGCGATCTGCCGCTCGCGCAGGCGCGCGCCTGGCTCGGACCGCAGGCCATCATCGGCCTCTCGCTGGAGCGCCCCGAGCAGCTGCAGCAGCCCGACGCCCTGGCCGCCGACTACCTCGCGGTGAGCCCGCTGTTCGACACCCCCACCAAGACCGACACCGCACCGGCCTGGGGGCTGGCCGGTCTGCGGCAGGCGCGCGCCGCCACCCGTGCGCCACTGGTCGCGATCGGCGGCATCAGCGCCGACAACCTGGGCGAGGTATGGGCCACCGGTGTCGACGGTGTCGCGGTGGTGCGGGCGATCTCGGCGGCGGCCGACACCGGCGCGGCAGCCGCACAGCTGCGCGCGCGGATGGCCGAGGTGCGGCCCTGGCGGGTGCCGCGGGTGCTCGCCATCGCCGGCTCGGACTCGGGCGGCGGCGCCGGCATCCAGGCCGACCTCAAGACCGTGGCCGCCCTCGGTGGCCACGGCATGAGCGCCATCACCGCACTCACCGCCCAGAACAGCGTGGGTGTGCAAGCCATCCATGCCGCGCCACCCGAGTTTCTCGCGCAGCAGATCGAGGCGGTGCTCAGCGACATCGGCGCCGACGCGATCAAGATCGGCATGCTGCACGACGAAGCCACAGCGGCGGTGGTGGCCGAGGCGCTGCAACGCCACCCCGGCCTGCCGGTGGTGCTCGACCCGGTGATGGTGGCCACCAGCGGACACACGCTGATCACACCGCCCACGGTGCAGCGGCTGCGCGAGCGCCTGTTCGGCCTGTGCACGGTGCTCACACCCAACCTCGACGAGCTTGGCCTGCTGGTGGGCGAGCGCATCACCACCCTCGACGCGGCGCTGCAGACCGCGCAGACGCTGATTGCCCAAGGCGCGCGCGCGGTGTTGGTCAAGGGCGGCCACCTGAGCGGGGACACACTCACCGACACCTTGGTGGACGCCAGCGGCGTGCGCTGGCAGCGCAACGCGCCCCGCCTGCACAGCCGCAACCTGCACGGCACCGGCTGCAGCCTGTCCTCGGCCATCGCCACCCATCTGGCGCGCGGCGCCGATCTTGTCGCCGCGGTCGACGCCGCCCACCACTGGGTGCGCAAGGCGCTGCTGGCTGGCATCGACCTGCGCCTCGGCGCAGGCCATGGCCCGCTCAACCACTTCCACCATCCCATGCCCCTTCTGAACCTGGAGAACACCCATGCTTAACCAACAACTCGTCCTCATCACCGGCGCCAGCCGCGGCCTCGGCGCCGCGATCGCGCGCGCCGCCCACCGCGAAGGCGCGCGGGTGGTGATCAACTACTTCCAGAGCGCAGAGGCGGCCCAGGCGCTGGCGCGCGAACTCGGTGAGCGCGCGATCGCGCTCCAGGCCGATGTGCGCTCGGCCGACCAGGTGCAGGCCATGGTGCGGCAGGCGAGCGACTGGGCCGGTCGGCCGGTCACGGGGCTCGTCAACAACGCGCTGCTGAATTACCGCTTCAACGGCGATGCGCGCCAGCGGCTCGATACCCTGCCCTGGCAAGACCTGCAGGACCAGATCGACGGCGCGCTGCGCGGCAGCCTGCACACGCTGCAGGCCTGCCGCGCCGGCATGCAGGCGGCCGGCGGCGGCGCGGTGGTCAACATCGGCACCAACCTGTTCCAGAACCCGGTGGTGCCCTACCACGACTACACCGCGGCCAAGGGCGCGCTGCTGGCGCTCACCCGCACAGCTGCCAAGGAATGGGGGCCACAAGCCATCCGCGTCAACATGGTCTCGGGCGGCCTGCTGCGCAGCACCGACGCGAGCGCAGCCACGCCCGAAGCGGTGTTTGACCTGATTGCCGCGCAGACCCCGCTGCAGCATGTGACCACGCCTGAGGAAATGGCCGATGCGGTGGTGATGCTGCTGAGCCCGTTGGCGCGCGGCGTCACCGGCCAGAACCTGGTGGTCGACGGTGGCCTGGTGATGGACTGAGGCGCAGACGCCCGGGCGCTTCAGCGCCCGCCCACCACCACCGTCACCATGCGCTCGGGCTGGACCACGCGCTGGAAGGCGCGGCGGATGTCGGCGGTGCTCACCGCCTGCACCTGCCGGGTCCAACTGTCGAGATAGTCGAGCGGCAAGCCGTGCCAAGCGATATTGGCCACGTTGTCCAGCAACTTGCGGTTGCTGTCGATGCGCAGCGCAAAGCCTTTGATCAGAAAATCTTTGGCGGCCTGCAATTCGGCTTCGGTCGGGCCTTGGGCCACAAAATCGCGCACCACCTCGCGCGCCACGTCAAGCGCCTGCTGGGCCTGATCCGGGCGGGTGCTCAAACCCACTTGAAAGGCACCTGCGTGCAGTCCGGGTTGGAAATAGCTGTAGACGCTGTAACTCAGCCCGCGTCTCTCGCGCACCTCGGTGGTCAGGCGCGACACAAAACCGCCGCCGCCCAAGATGTGATTGCCGACCAGCAGCGGGAAGAAGTCCGGATCGCGCCGCGCGTACCCGGGCTGGCCCATCAGGACCTGGGCCTGGGCGCTCGCAAAGGGCAGCGCCTGCTGCACCAGCGCGGTGAGCGGCGCCACCTCGGGCACCGGCGGCAAGGGCTGGCAGGGCTGTTGCCCCATGGCTTGCAGCAGGGGCCTCACCACTGCCTGCGCGGCCGCTTTGTCGACCGCGCCGACGATGGTGACGATGGCGCGGCAGGCTTGCACCGTGCGGCGGTGGTGGGCGCGCATGTCGTCCACCGAAATGGCGTTCAAGGTGGCGGCGCTGGCCTCACGCCCGTAGGGGTGCTCACCGTACACCGCTCTTGCAAACGCCCGGTTGGCGTGGGTGGTGGGGCGGTTGTCGGCTTCGCGCAGGGCGGCGATCTGGCGTTCGCGGTCGCGCTGCCACACCGCGTCGGGAAAGCTGGGGGCGGCGATCTGCTGCGCCAGCAGCGCGGTGGCCTGGGGCAGCCAGGCCGGGTCGGTCAGGCTGCGCAGGCCAATGGTGAAACGCTCGGCGCTGGCGCTCACCCCCGCTTGGGCGCCGGTGTCGAGCCAGGCCTCGGCCACGGCGTTTTCATCGCGCGCGGGCTGGCCCTGCCAGGCGTTCACCCCGGCCGACATCAGGCTGGCGGTGGCGCTGGCCAGGCCGGCTTGGGCGGCCGGGTCGCGGCGGCTGCCGCCGTCAAAGTCGATGTGCAGATCGACCATGGGGATGGCTGGGCTCTGCACCAGATAGACGCGGGCGCCCGAGGGCTCGGCCCAGTGTTCGATGGCGATACCGGCGCGCGCAGGCAGGGCCAGCAGCAGGGCCACAGCGCCGACCCACAGGCCAGCAAAACGGAACAACATCAGCGGTTTCATGGGGCTTCCTGACTGGCTTCAGTGGCGCAGCGGCACCGCTGGTGTGGCGGGAGTCTGGGCGCGGGCGGATTGAGCGGCGGCGCGTTTGACGGCGTCGGGCAAGAGCACGCCGGTGGTCAGCTGCTCGTCGCTGAAATAGCGCTGGGCCACCGCCTGCACCTGCGCCGGTGTCACGGCGCGCAGCCGGGCCATCAGGCGCGACTGGCCGTCCACCCCCCAGCCCAGCAGCCACTGCTGGCCCAGTTCACGCGCCTGGTTGAACACGCTGTCGAGCTTGTAGACCTCGGAGGCGGTCCACTGGGTTTTCACCCGCTGCAGTTCGGCCGCGCTCACACCCTCGCGCGCCACCCGCTGCACCTCGGCCTTGAGCGCGGCGGCCGCCATCTCGGGCGTGACACCGGGTGCCGGCACCGCCAGCAAGGTGAATTGCTGCGGCCCCCGGCCCACCAGACCGTGGCTGGCGCTCACACTGTCGGCGATGCGCTTGCCGCCCACGCCCGAGCCTTGCACCAGCGCCCGGCCCAGACGAGCACCGTCATAGCCATCGAGCACAGCGGCCAGCAGGGTCAGCGCCAGCGCGTCGGTGCTGGCCTCGTCCTGCTGCGCCGGGTCTGTCAGGTGCGGCACTTTGTAGCCCAACACCACCATCGCTTGGTCGACCGCCGCGCGGTATTCGAAGCGGCGTGGCCCCTGCTGGGGCGGCTCGTCGCGCGGCTTGCGCGGCGGCACCGCACGCGCAGGGATGGCGCCGTAGATGCGCTCGGCCAGCGTGCGCACCTGGGTCACGTCCACGTCGCCGGCGATCACCACCGCTGCGTTGGCCGGACTGTACCACTGGCGGTAGAAGGCGCGCACGTCCTCGGGCGTCATGGCCTGCAGATCGCTCATCCAGCCCACAATCGGGCGGCGGTAGGGGTGGGTGGTCCAGCTCTGGGCGTTGAACTGCTCAAAAAACAAGGCGCGGGGCGAATCGTCGGTGCGCTGGCGGCGCTCTTCTTTGACAACGGCCAGCTCGCGGCGGAACTCATCGTCGGGCCACTGGTTGTTGGCGAAGCGGTCGGCTTCAAGCCGCATCACCGCTTCCAGCTGATCGGCCGGCACCTGCTGGTGGTAGGCGGTGGCGTCGCGGCTGGTGAAGGCGTTGTCGCGCCCGCCGAGCGCCGCCACCCGGCGCGAAAACTCGCCCGGCGGCACGGTGGGCGTGCCCTTGAACAGCATGTGCTCCAGCACATGGGCCACGCCCGAGGTGCCGTCCACCTCGTCGATGGACCCCACCCGCACCCACAGCATGTGGGCCACCGTGGGCGCGCGGCGGTCGGGCTTGACGATCACCGTCATGCCATTGGCCAGGGTGAAGGACTGGGCAGCGCTGGTCGTCGGCGACTGCGCCCAAGCCGGCACCGCCAAGCCCAGACACAGCGCCAACGCAGCGCAACAGGAGAGAAAAAGGCGTTTCATAGAATGTGGAAGATACAAGGTTGCCGCATATGTTCTCGTTCTTCCGCAAAAAAACACCCACGCCCGACGCGCCAGCGCCCGCACCAGCCCCGGTGGCCGCCCCGGCCACTGCCCCAGCCGCTGCACACACACCGGTCGGCACCGCGCCCCAAGCACCAGCCCAAGCCGAGCCGGCCGCAGCGCCCCGTCAGAGCTGGCTCTCTCGGCTGACCGCTGGCCTGCGCAAAACCGGCAGCAGCATCGCCACCGTCTTCACCGGCACCCAAATCGACGACGCGCTCTATGAAGAGCTGGAAACCGCGCTGCTGATGGCCGACACCGGCGTCAAGGCCACCGAGCACCTGCTGGCCGACCTGAAAAAACGCGTCAAGGACCACAAAGCCACCGACCCGGCCGCCGTCAAAACCCTGCTGGCCGAGGCCATGACCGACCTGCTGCGCCCGCTGGAGAAGGCCTTGGCCATTGGCGAACACAAACCCACGGTCATCATGGTGGCCGGGGTCAACGGTGCGGGCAAAACCACCTCCATCGGCAAACTCACCCGCCACCTGTCGGAGTCGGGCGCCAGCGTGCTGCTGGCGGCGGCCGACACCTTCCGCGCCGCCGCGCGCGAGCAGTTGGCCGTCTGGGCCACCCGCAACACGGTGGACATCGTCACCCAAGAAGGCGGCGACCCGGCCGCCGTGAGCTTTGACGCGGTGGCCGCTGGCAAAGCGCGGGGCAAAGACGTGGTGCTGGTCGACACCGCCGGCCGCCTGCCGACCCAGCTGCACCTGATGGAAGAGTTGAAAAAGATCAAACGCACGATCGCCAAGGCGGGGCACGACGGCGAGCGTTCCCCCGCAGGGCCGCCCCAAGGGGGAACAGCCCCCCCGGGGGGCAGCGCACCACGCGACGCGGGAAGCGTGGGGGCTTCGATGCCTCACGAGGTGCTGCTGGTGATCGACGGCAACACCGGGCAAAACGCGCTCAACCAGGTCAAAGCTTTTGACGACGCGCTGGGCCTGACCGGCCTGATCATCACCAAGCTCGACGGCACCGCCAAAGGCGGCGTGATCTGCGCCATCGCCCGCGAGCGACCGGTGCCGGTGTATTTCATCGGCGTGGGTGAAAAGCTGGAAGACCTGGAAACGTTCAGCGCGCGTGAATTTGCGCAGGCACTGCTCAGTTAGGAATAAGGTTGCGGAATGGGTTACCTGCCGGTAACCCGAGTGGAACAAGAATCGGGCGGCGACCCATCCTTCGGTGTCGTTCACTGTTCCACTTTCCATAAGGTGCACCACCATGCCTACACAAACCCGACTTCCAGTGCTGGCTTCCATGGCCGCTGCGGCGCTGTCGCTTGCCGCTCCCGCTGTCGCCCAAGACCGGCCTGGCTTGTACATCAGCGCTTATGGTGGGGCCAGTTCGCTGGCGTCCACGTCGGTCACTGAGTCTCGTCCTTCTCAAGCCACCATCACCGGCACAACAAGCTTTGGCAGCGGCACCGGTGCGGGTGGAGCCGTGGGCTATCGCTACGGTAATGGATGGGCTGCGGAATTGGCCTGGGACTACCGCAGTCACAAGCTGCAGCGCATTGGTGATACGCCCGTGACCGGAGAGTTCGCGTCAACAGTGGCCTTTGTCAATGGCTACTATCGCTTTGCCAAACTGGGTGGTGTACGCCCCTTCATCGGCGCAGGCTTGGGCTATGTGACGGAAGTCGATATGGACCTGGGCCGCAACGGATCGGATCAGGAGTATTCAGGCCGCGGTGGCCTAGCCACTCAGGTGATGGTGGGCGGAGAAGTCGACCTATCGGATAGATGGAGTCTCAGCGCCGATCTTCGCTGGAGCCAAATGGGCAAACGAAGGCTGAGCTCCACCCAAGGGGGAGTGTCTGAATTTTTGTGTTCGAAGCACTGAGAGACTTGTCCACGGCGGCGGGCGTCGCTTTGCGACGAACGACCGACGCGGTGGGCAAGTTGGAGCCACATCTTACGTGGCAGCCTTCGTGAAACGATCTTCATAAAGGATCG
>CAMBOY010000159.1 GCA_945869245.1 Hydrogenophaga intermedia | reverse complement strand
AGTGGTGTGCTCACCTCCAACTACGCCGAGGCCGGCGCGTTTTTCCACACCCGAGAGGGCGAGGTGGCGCCCGACATCCAACTGCATTTTGTGATTGGCAAGTTGGCCGACCATGGACGGCGCACCTTGTGGGGGCAGGGCTATTCCTGCCACGCCTGTGTGCTGCGGCCGCAGAGCCGGGGCACGGTGCGCCTGGCCAGCGCCGACCCGCTGACCGCGCCGCTGATCGACCCGGCGTTTTTGCAGCACCCCGACGATGTGCAACGCATGGTGGCGGGGTTTGCGCGCATGCGGCAGATCCTGCAGCAGCCGGCGCTCGCCGCCTTGGGCGGACAAGAAGCCCCTGACAGCGCCGCCGCGCAAACACCCGAGCAGATCGAGGCCTTCATTCGCCAGCGTGCCGACACCATCTACCACCCGGTGGGCAGCTGCGCCATGGGGCCCGATGCCGAGCGCGGCGCGGTGGTGGACGCGCGCTTGCGGGTGCACGGCGTGGCCGGCCTGCGGGTGGTGGACGCGTCCATCATGCCGACCCTGGTGGGCGGCAACACCAACGCGCCCACCATCATGATCGCGGAGCAAGCCGCCGCTATGATGCGTGCCGACCGATCGTCTTGAGAAAGCCCGCACCATGATTCTGGAACACGCCGACATCCGCATCGACCCCGCGCAAGCCAGCGCCTTTGAAGAGGCCATTACGCGGGGCGTGACCACCGTCATCGCCCAAGCCAAAGGCTTTCAGGGCTACAAGGTCAACCGCAGCCAGGAAACCCCGGGCCGCTACATCCTGATGATTTACTGGGCCACGCTGGAAGACCACACCGTGGGCTTTCGCCAGTCCGACGCTTTCCCCGCCTGGCGCGCCATCGTTGGCCCCTTCTTTGCCCAGCCGCCCGTGGTGGAACACCTGGAGCTGGTGAGCAAAAGCTAAAGCAAGAAGACGACGGTCCCTATCCGCAGTGCAGCAGATGTGGCGGCCGCGCCGAAGCGCCAGCGAGGCCGGCCAGGCCAGGATGCCACGGAGCCGGCTTCGCCGGTCCGTCGGCATCGCCCCCCTCAGGGGGGTGACGCGAAGCGGCGCGGGGGGAGTTCACTTCCTCATCAGGGTGGACTTGCCGAACAGGCTCTCGATCAAGTCCACCGCCACGGCGGCGGTGCGGTTGCGCACATCGAGCGCCGGGTTGAGTTCCACCACATCGAGGCTGGCCAGCAGCCCGGTGTCGGCGATCATTTCCATGCACAGCTGGGCTTCGCGGTAAGTGGGGCCGCCGGGCACAGTGGTGCCCACACCCGGCGCGATCTCGGGGTCGAGAAAGTCCACATCAAAGCTCACATGCAGGTGGGTGTTGGTGTCCATGCCGGCCAGGGCCGCTTCCATGGTCTGGCGCATGCCCATCTCGTCGATGTAGCGCATGTCAAACACCTCCAGCCCGGCTTCGTGCACCAAGCGTTTCTCGCCGGGGTCCACGCTGCGGATGCCGATCTGGCGCACCACATCTGGGCTGATAGCCGGGGTCTGGCCACCAATACCGGTGAGTTCGGGTGGCCCCATGCCGCACAACAGGGCCACCGGCATGCCGTGCAAATTGCCGCTGGGCGTCAGCGTGTGGGTGTTGAAGTCGGCGTGGGCGTCGAGCCAGAGCACACGCAGCTTCTTTCCCGCTGCGCGGCAGTGGCGTGCCACTGCGCTGATGGAACCCAAGCCCAGGCAATGGTCGCCGCCCAGCACGATGGGCAGGTGCTTGCGCTGCAGGCTGTCCCAGACCGCGTGGTGTAGCGTCTCGTTCCACTGGCGCACCTCGTCGAGGTGGCGGTAGCCGTGGACCGGTGGCAGCCAGGGGTTGACCGGGCCACGCAAATTGCCCGTGTCGTGCACCCGCAGGCTGTGGGCGGTGAGTGCGTCGGCGATGCCCGCCACCCGCAAAGCCTCAGGCCCCATGGACGCGCCGCGCGCGCCGGCCCCGATGTCGGTGGGGACTCCAATTAGGTCGATGTCGATCATGGGCGGATTGTGCGACACAATGCGCGGCTTTGGCCGTCTGCGCCCCACAGCCCATGAACGCGATCGACACCCCACCCTGGCCCGAAGCGGCTGCCGAGCACCTGCAGTCCGACGCACGTGGCTGGCACAGGCCCACGCCGGCGTTTTGGCGGGTGTTCTGGGGCCGGCCTGAGCTGGCCCTGGTGTCCGAATCCTGCCCGGCCGAAATCGCGCTGAGCGCGCGTCTGCAGGCCGATCCGCTGGCGCTGGTGAGCGAGGCCGAGGTCTCGGCCCTGGCGGATGCCGATGCGCGCGACAACTGGCGGGTTGCGCTGGCGTGGCGCGACACGGTGTTGGCCGGCGGCACGCTCGAAGCGGCCTGGCTGGCGGTGGTGCGGGGTGAGCGGCCGGTGCCGGCGCCCTTGTTTTTGGACCTCGCGGTGCAGGCCATTCTGGCGCGCATCTTGCCGCCCGATCACGCCATGCTGTGGCGTGCCGCCGAGCTGCTGTGTCGGGCGCAGCGCATCAGCCTCAACGCCGGCCGGGTGCTGGCTGCCGACGCCGCCGTGGCCGACACGCTGCAAGACACCGCCGGCCTGGGCGACATGGGGCGCCTGCTGCGCGAGGCCGGCGCCACCTTACCCGAGCAGGCCTTGCCGGTGCTCGGCGCCGATACCGCCGCCGACTATCTGGCGCAGCGCGCCAGTCACCGCGCGCACCGCCACGTGCTGGACCTGACCTTGGATGTGCAGCAGCACCTGCCGCACGGCCTCACGCTCACGCTGCAACGTGCCGACAGTGGCCTCAAGGCGCTGGCGGCGGTGTTGTCGCTGTGGCTGCAGCATCTGTTGGGCTTGCGCGCGCAGATCGAACCCTTGCCGCGCATCGACGACGAGCGCTGGCGCTGGCACATTGGGCTGGACGCCGAGGCCAGCGCCATCCTCAACGCCTTGTATCAAGGCGACGCGGTGCCGCCGCAGCGCCTGGAGCGTCTGGTGGGCTTGTTTCGTTTGCGGCTGGACGACGCGGTGATGGCGCCCGATGTGCGCGGCAAGCCGGTGTATTTGGGGCTGGCCATGGACGCCCAGGGCCGGCTCAAGCTCAAGCCGCAGAACCTGGTGCTGAATCTGCCGCTGGCATAGGCGTCGGCATAGGCGCTGGCGCAGGACCGCGCACCACCCGCAGCGCGCCGGGCAGCAACTGCACCCGGTACTGCTGGGCCAAGCCCAAGTACTCGCCGTCGGCGGCCAATGGCACCGGCATTTGGCTGTGCACCCACAGCACGCGTGCGCCGCGGCTGTGCACACCGTGCTGGCCCCCGTGTTTGCCCTTGCGCAGCTTGGGCAGCAGCAGCAGGGTGCGCCAACGGCTCAGGCCTTCGGCCAGCAGGGCGTGCAGGTGGCCACCGTCCACGGTTTGCCCGGGCGCTGCCAATAGGCCGCCGCCGTAGGTGGCGGTGTTGAGCGCCGAACACAACAAGGCAGGGCCGTGATAGAGCCGTTGCTGGTCGACAAACACCTGTACCGGCCAATGCTGCAGGCGCAGCAGGGCCTTGGCAATGGCCCAGCCGTAACGCAGCCGCGCGCCCAGCCACGGTGGTGTTTGCATTGCCAGCAGGGCCACTTGGGCGTCAAAGCCACCCGCCAAGCTGGACACAAACTGCCGCTCGTGTACCTGGGTTTGCAGCAGCCGGCCGCCGGAGGCTGGCGGGTCCCAGCGCACCGACCCGACATCCATGGGTTCGGCCGGTGCCCGCATGGCGTGCGCCAAGGCCTCTGTGGGCGACAAGGTGTGCAAGCCCAAGGCGCGGGCCAGGTCGTTGCCCGAACCCAGTGGCACCAGCCCCACTTCGAGCTGCTGGGCCAAGATGGCGGGCAAATACTGTTGCAGCGTGCCGTCGCCACCCACCACCACCACCCGGCTGCCGCGCGCTTGTTGCATCAGCAAGGCCAGGGCCTCGTCGATCGAGTCGGGTGCCTCCAGCGGGATGGTGATGCCCCGGTCCAGTAGCGCCTTCATCAGGTCGGCCCGGTGGCTGACGGCGCGTCCGGCGCCCGCGTGGGGGTTGAGCAAGACCAAACTAGTGGAAGCGGTATCGGCAGGCGGCACGGTGGCACACGGCGGGCGCGGCGTGGCGCCCCGACAGTCAAGAAGGGGCGTATTCTGCCGCAGCCGGCCTGTCCTGCACTGACAAGGGCAGGCGCACCGTGGCCACCAAGCCGCCATCGGGGTGGTTGGCCAAGGTCAGCACACCGCGCTGGGACTCGATGAGCTCGCGCGCCAAGCTCAGGCCCAGGCCATTGCCCCCGGGGTTGCGCAGACGGCCGTGTTCCAGTCGCACATAGGGTGTGCCCATGGCGCCCAGCGCATCGGCTGGGATGCCCGGGCCGTGATCGCGCAGCCGAATCTCGACCGCGTCGCCATGCACCTGGGCATCGATGAGCATGCGGTCGCCGTAGCGCAGGCCGTTGTCGATCAAAGTGCCCAAGGCCCGACGCAGGGCCAAGGGCTTGGCTTTGACCGTCAGCGCTGGCACCCGGCAACTGACGCGCTCTCTCACGCCCGCCGTCAGGCGTTCGAGCAAGCGCTGCAGTGGCACATCGTCGAGGTTTTCGTGGATGTGGGTGTCGCGCACGGTTTGCAGCGCGTTTTTCACCATCTCGTCGAGTTCGTCGAGGTCTTCGTGGAAGTCGGCTTGCAACTGCGCATCGTCGAGCAGCTCGGTGCGCAGCTTGAGCCGGGTGATGGGGGTTTTGAGGTCGTGCGAAATGCCGGCAAACAGCCGGGTGCGGTCTTCCAGGTATTTCTGGATGCGCGCTTGCATGTCGTTGATGGCGCGCGCGGTGCGGCGCATTTCGGCGCTGCCGGTTTCGGGCACGGTCTCTAGGTGGATGGCGCTGGCAAAGCGGCTGGCCACCTGGGCCATGCGCTCCAGCGGCCGCGTCAGGCTGCGCACCGTGAGCGTCAACAACAGCAGCACCGTGGCCAGCGTCACCAGCTGCTGTGCCACCCGGTCCCAGGTGAGCGGGCGGGCGTTGTCCAAGAAATAGGGTTCGGGCATGCGCGAGGCCAGATAGAGCCAGTTGTCGGGCTCCAGTTGCACCTGAATCACCAGCAGCGGCGCTGGCCGCGGTTGGGTCAGCAGCGAGGACTCGACCCAGGCCGGCGGCAGATCGACCACCCGGGTGCCGTCGGGCGACACGCTCAGGTTCTCGGGCATGGCCATGTGCACCCGCACCTCAGGCAGGCCGGGCAGTTCGTCTTGCAGCGAGCGCTGCACCGTGGCCACCACCAGATCGGCCAGGCTTTCGTTGCGCAGTGGGTTGACCGGCACAGCGGCGTTGTTGACGTTGACAAAAAACCGGGTGCCGCCCATGGTGCGCAGCTGTTCGATCAGGATCGGCCGAAAAGCGGTGGGCAGCTCGCGGAAATAGCGCACCGTGGCCGAGGCGCTGGCGCCCATGTGCTCGGCCGCGGCCAGGGTGTCGTGGCGCACGCTGGAGCGGATTTGGCTGGCCCAGAGCCAAGTGCCCAAGCCCTGGGCACACAGCACGCCCAGCACCATCACCAGCGTGATGCGGCCCAGCAGGGTGTCGGGAATCCAGCGGCGCCAACCGGTGGTCTGCGCCGGCAGAGGTTCGCTCACTCCGGTGCGCATTGCACCTCGGCAGTGAAGGCGTAGCCGGCGCCACGCACCGTTTTGATGAGCACCGGTTGCTTGCCATCGTCTTGCAAGCGCTGTCGCAGACGGCTGATCTGCACGTCGAGTGAACGGTCCATGGGGCCCAAGTCGCGCCCGCGCGTGGCTTCCATCAAGCGCGAGCGGTCGAGCACATCACCGGGGTTTTCCAGAAACAGCTTGAGCAGGCTGAAGTCCATGCCGGTGAGTGGCACGGTTTGGCCCTGTGGGTCGGTCAAGCGCCGCTCCACACCGTCGAGCTGCCAGCCCTGAAAACGCCAATAGCGCTGCTGCAAGGGGGTTTGGCCCAGCCCCATGCGCCGCTGAATCGCCTTGATGCGGGCCAGCAGCTCACGCGGGTTGTAGGGCTTGCCAATGTAGTCGTCGGCGCCCAGCTCCAGCCCCACAATGCGGTCGGTGTCGTCGGCGCTGGCGGTCAGCATGATGATGGGAATGTCCGAGCTTTGGCGCACCCAGCGGCACAGCGCAAAGCCGTCGGTGTCGGGCAGCATCACGTCCAAGATCACCAGTCCAATTTCGTCGCGGAATTTGTCGAAGTCGGCTTGAAAGCTGGCGCCGTCGTGCGCCAGGCGCACCACAAATTGGTTTTTTTCCAGATAGGTTTTGAGCAGCAGCCGCAGCTTCTGGTCGTCGTCGACGAGCAAGATGGTCCGTTTCATAGGCGTTGGTTTTCTTTGAGCATGGCGCGCACCACCGACACCAGCTGGCGTTGCGCTTCGGCCGGCGTCATGGCCGGGCGCAGAACAAAACTCTGAACGATGCTGGCTACCGCTTCTTTGGTCGCCTCACTGGCGGCCATGCGGTGCGCCAAACTGGGCACGCGGTGGGCCTGCGGGTTGGCGAAGGTGCGCCACGATAGCTGGGCGCAGCTGTCGAGCGTGAGGGGGTCGATGTCTTTGCGCACCGGCACCGATCCCTTGACCCGGTTGTAGGAGCCTTGCACCGCCGCGCTGGCCAGCAGGCTGGCGGCTTTTTCCTGCACCGGGGTTTTGGCCTGTGGGCCTTTGAGCATGGTCAGGGTATCGATGCTGTAGAGGTGCATGCCATCGGTCCCCGGCATCGGCGCGCACACAAAGCTGGGTGGCGAGCTGGAAAGCTGGTGCAGTTCACCCTGCGCCCAGTCGCCGTTGATCAGCATGCCAACACGCCCCTGCTCGAAGGCCTGTACGCTTTGGATCCAGCCAAGCTCTTGGCGCGGCATGGGGCCGTTGAGCGCGCGCAGCCAGCGCAAGCGGTTGAGCGCGGCTTCCACCTTGGGGTCGCGCCAAGCGTCGGCGTCTTGCGCGCGCACCAGCCGGGTGTAGAGATCTGGACCGGCGTGCGACAGCAGCACCGACTCAAACACGGTGGCCACTTGCCAGGCCTCGTCGCTCCACGCCAAGGGCGTGATGCCGGCCTGGCGCAGGCGCTGGGCCGCGCGCTCCAACCCGCTCCAGTCGCGCGGTGGGCTCAGGCGCAGGCGATCAAACACCCGCGATTGGTAGAGCACCATGTTGATGCGGTGAATGCCCAGCGGCACCGCAATGCGCTGACCTTTGTGGGTCACCAGGCTCAGCACCTCGGGGAAAAACTGCTGTTGCCAAGCGCCTTGTTCGGCCACCCGGTTGAGCGGCAGCACCAGACCCAGATCGGCCCAATCGGTGAGCATCTTGCCAATCAACTGCGCAGCGGCCGGCGGCGAGCCCGACAACACCCGGCTTTTGAGCACTTTCACCGCTGCCCCGCCGCCGCCGCCTTCCACCGCCGCGTCCTGCCAGCGCACACCTTGCTGCTGCAGAGTCT
>CAMBOY010000158.1 GCA_945869245.1 Hydrogenophaga intermedia | reverse complement strand
TGGCTGGTGGTGTAGCGGATGCGCTCGATGCCAGGAATCTCGGACACATATTCCAGCAGCAGTGCAAAGTCGGCGATCTCGCTGGTGCCGCCCATGGGGCCACGGTACGCGTTCACGTTCTGGCCCAGCAGCGTCACTTCCTTCACGCCTTGCTCGGCCAGACCGGCCACTTCCACCAGCACCTCGTCGAGCGGGCGGCTGAATTCCTCGCCCCGGGTGTAGGGCACCACGCAGTAGCTGCAGTATTTGCTGCAACCTTCCATGATGCTCACAAAGGCCGACGCGCCCTCCACCCGGGCGGGCGGCAGGTGGTCGAACTTTTCTATCTCGGGAAAGCTGATGTCCACCTGTGGCCGGGCCTTGGCTTCGCGCGCCTTGAGCAACTCCGGCAGGCGGTGCAGCGTTTGCGGGCCAAACACCACGTCCACAAAGGGCGCGCGCTTGATGATCTCTTCGCCCTCCTGGCTGGCTACACAGCCGCCCACGCCGATCAGCACGCCTTTTTTCTTCAGGTGCTTCACACGGCCCAGGTCAGAAAACACCTTCTCCTGCGCTTTTTCGCGCACCGAGCAGGTGTTGAACAAAATCAGGTCGGCTTCTTCCACGTCTTGGGTGGGCTCGTAGCCTTCGGCGGCGCCCAGCACATCGGCCATCTTGTCCGAGTCGTACTCGTTCATCTGGCAGCCAAAGGTTTTTATAAAGACTTTTTTGCTCATGGTGGGTTCCTGCTCAGCGGGCGGTGGTGGGCTCTTGTTCCAGCCAGACTTCGTGCACCAGGCCTTGCAGGTCGCGCACATAACGCACGGGTACGGCTTGGCCCAGCAGCGTGGTCGACAGCACCAACTTGCGGCTGGGGCCGTAAATGCGAGCGCCCGGCGACAGGCGGTCCGCTTGGCCGTCCAGGGTGATCATGGGGGGCTGATCCACCCGCAGGGTGGCGGCTTTGGCCGTGGCCGGTATGGCGCGCATGCCGGTGGCCAATGGGGGATCGGTGGGAGCGGGTGTCTGGGCCAGCGCAGTGGCGCTCAAGGCCCAGCACAGCACAACGGCGCCAGCGGCGCGCGGCAAGAAGCAGCGGTTCATGGTGTAGATCCAGAGGCTGATGAAAAAAGTGCCCGCTGACGGGCACCACACAGGCCCGCATTTTCGCACGGGTATTGGTGGGCCGTGGGGCGGCCGCGCGCTGGCTTTTCCACAATGGCCCATCCCTTGTGTGCCTCCCCCCATGTCGTATAGCGTCGTCTGGTTCAAACGCGATCTTCGGGTCTTCGACCACGAAGCGCTGCGGCTCGCCCTGTGCGCCGGGCCGGTGCTCTGTGTGTATTTGGTCGAGTCCAGCCTGTTGCGTCAGCCCGATGTGGCGCGCCAGCACCACCGCTTTGCCATGGAGTCGGTCGACGACCTGCGCCGCCAACTCGCCCAGATCGGCCTGAGTCTGCAGGTGCTGACCGGTGAAGCGGTGCATGTGTTCGACCGGCTGCACGCGCTGGCGCCCTTTGCGGCGCTGTATTCGCACCAGGAAACGGGCAACGCCGCCAGCTTTGAGCGCGACAAAGCGGTAGCGCGCTGGTGCCGTCAGCGCGGTGTGGCGTGGCAACAGCCGCGCCAGCAAGGCGTGGTGCGTGGCCCGCTCAACCGCGACCACTGGCAGCGGCAGTGGCGGGCTTTTGTGTCCCAGCCCTGTATCGATGCGCCTGCTCGCTTGCCTGCCGCCGCCCAAGTGCCGCTGCCGTGGATTGAGCCCACCGTGCCCAGCGACGACGCGCTGGGCTTGCCCGCCCACTGCCCACCCGAGCGCCAGCGCGGTGGCCGTACCGAGGCGCTGCGGGTGCTGCACAGCTTCATCCACGACCGCGCGGTGGCCTACCGGGGTGGCATTTCCTCGCCACTCACCGCGCCCGACGCCTGCTCGCGGCTATCGCCCTACCTGACCCACGGCTGCCTGTCGGTGCGCGAGGTGGTGCAGGCGTGCCAACACGCCTGGGGCGGCCTGCCGCCCGGTCGCCAGCGCGAAGGCCTGCGCGCCATGGTCGGGCGCTTGGCCTGGCGCGACCACTTCATCCAAAAGCTCGAAACCCAGCCCGACATCGAATGGCGCAACCTGCACCGGGGCTACAACGGGCTGCGCGAAGGCGGCTGGAACCCCGAGCATTTCCAGGCGCTCACAGAAGGCCGCACCGGCTGGCCCATGGTCGACGCCTGTGTCGCCATGCTGCGCCAGACCGGTTGGCTCAACTTTCGTATGCGCGCCATGTTGGTGTCGGTGGCGGCCTACCCGCTGTGGCTGCACTGGCGCGAGCCCGGCCACTGGCTGGCGCGGCAGTTCATCGACTACGAGCCCGGCATCCACTGGAGCCAGATGCAAATGCAGTCCGGCACCACCGGCATCAACACCACCCGGGTCTACAACCCCATCAAGCAGGCGCAAGACCATGACCCGCAGGGCGAGTTTGTGCGGCACTGGCTGCCGGTGCTTCAGCGCGTGCCCGACAGCTGGCTGTGGCAGCCCTGGCGCATGCCGCCCAGTGTGCAGAGCGCTTGCGGGGTGCGGTTGGACCTGGACTGGCCCGAACCGCTGGTGGATTTGGAGCTGGCCACCCGGCGGGCGAAGGCGGCGCTGCACCAGCGCCGCGCTTTGCCGCAGGTGCGGGCCGCCCAACAAGCCATCGTGCAACAACACGGCTCGCGTGGCCACAACGACCGCCACCCGGCGCCGCGCCGCGCGCCCCCACAACGGCCCAGCGCGGGGCCTCAGTTGGGCTTGTTCGATTGAGTCTGTTCACGGCGACACGGCGCGGTTGGCGCGAATCGGCTGTGATCGGGCGGCATTGGCGGCGTTTTGGCCTTATTTCCAGCGAATGGGCTCAATCTGGGCGCTGCCCCGTGCGCTGCTGAGCATCAAGGCGCCTTCTTGTATGGTGGCCTGCAGCTGCATACTGCGTTCGGCCAGAGCCCCAAGTTCGGCCACCGCCGCATGGGGCACGCGCCACACCTGCACCTTGTCGAGCCGGGTGATCTTGCTCTCTAGGCCTTTCCACCACACCTCGGCCGCCGGGCCAAAGGTGTACAACACCACTGCGTCGGCCTTGCTGCTGGCCTTGGCCAGCGCCTTGTCGTCCGGCTGCCCCACCTCGATCCACAGGCGAATGCGGCCAGTGAAGTCGGTCAGCAACGCGTCGGGCGAATCCGGGTCCGACAAGCCCGCGCCAAAGGCCAGCGTGCCGTCGCCCCCGCACACATCGGCCAGCTGGTGGGCCTGCAAAGCCAGCGCCACCAAACGCACCATCATGCGTTCGTCGGTCTCGCTCGGGTGCCGCGCCAGGGTCAGGCTGTGGTCGGCGTAGCAGCCGTGGTCGATGTCGGCCAGCTGCAGCTGCGCTTTAAAAATGGTGGATTTGAGCGCCATAACAGACCTTTTGGCAGAACTTAGCGGCGTTTAACACGGGACAAAACAAAACGGGCTCCAAGGCAAAGCCTGGGAGCCCGTCAAAACGGTGGTGGCGATAGGTGGACTTGAACCACCGACATCAGCATTATGAATGCTGCGCTCTAACCAACTGAGCTATATCGCCAACAGGCCTGCATTATAAACAGCTTTCCGTTTGTTGTGTCTGCGCAACGCGCAGACCCTTTGGGGGCTGGATGAGCGCCTGTTCCCGCCCGTTTGGTGCGCAACCGTTCCCCCGGCCGAGGGAAATCCCGCAAGCGCCTGTGCGCTTCCAGGCCCTGTGACCCGGTTTTGTTGTCCTTGTGCCACACATCGGCAAAAAAACCGGTCAAAAGTTTGGCTTCACCCCCGCCCATCTGGTGCAATAGCAATAGCTTCCCTGAACGGAGGTTGGCTGACGGGCAGCAAGCCCCAGCCTCTTTTTTCAACCTTGGAGAAACTTTCAATGAAAAAGACCCTGATTGCTCTGGCTGCCCTGGCATCCACCGCCGCTTTCGCTCAGTCCTCCGTGACCATCTCTGGCCGTATCGACCTGGGCCACGCCAACCTGAAGACCACCACTACCCCCACCGAAGGTGGCGCAGCCACTTTGGCCAGCACCGTCAAAGGCTCTAGCCTGTCTGGCGACCAGCATGGCCGCACCACCAGCCGCCTGACCTTCTCTGGCGTGGAAGACCTGGGCGGTGGCTTGAAGGCTGCGTTCAACTACGAAGTGCGTCTGAACCCCGACAACACCGGCGACGGCAACGGCATGGGCGGCACTCGCAACGCTTTCCTGAACCTGAGCGGCGGCTTCGGTTCGGTCACCGTGGGTACCTTCCTGAACTCGGTGGACACCCTGCGTGGCTACTCGGCTGGCACCTACTCGGCCGCTGGTGGCGACTTCCTGCCTGACCACGGTGGTCTGAGCGGCCGTTCGACCAATGCCATCGCTTACCGCAGCCCCAGCTTCGGTGGCGCCGTGGTTGCTGTTGGCGTGTTTAGCGAGAACTCCGAGACCCAGAACTCGACTGGTGTTGTGACTGCCAATGCAAAGACTCAGGGCACTTCGCTGGCCGTGTCGTACAACGCAGGTCCCATCAGCGCCCACGCTGTGACCGCAAGCGCCAAAGGCCGCACTTTGGCTGCTGCTGTGGCTGCAAACGTTCCTGGCACCGTTGGCTTCGACGCAACCAAAGCGGCTACTTTCGGTTCCGCTGCTGTTGACACCGATGCCAAGCAAACCACCAGCGGTTTTGCTGTGAGCTACGACATCGGCATGGCCAAGCCCTACTTTGCTATGGAAACTGGTAAGACCACTCCTGCAGTGTCTGCTGTCAGCACCAACACCAAGTACAACGCTTGGGAACTGGGCGCTACTTTCCCAATGGGCGCTTTCACTCCCTACGTGTTGATCGGCCAGGGCAAGATCAAAGGTCTGAACGCCGGTGTTGAGAACAGCCAGCGCAAGACCAGCGCGTTCCAAGTGGGCACCACCTACGCTCTGAGCAAGCGCACCTACGTGTACGGCGCTGTTGGCCAGCAAAAGGACACCCAACAGTTGAACGCCGCTACTTTGCCCGCCAACCGCACCGCTAAAAAAGAGTCTGGCTACAAGCTGGGTCTGGTGCACTCCTTCTAATTTCCCCGCTGGCGCAAGCCAGTGTGTGAGTTAGAAATCAAAACCCGCTGTGGCAACACAGCGGGTTTTTTCTTGCTGCGGTTCACACTCACGTGGTGATGATGCTTGCTGCTGCGCACCCTTTGCATCGATAGCAAGGTGAATATTCACGCAAATATCACCTGAACAGGTTATGGTCTGCCGCCTTGGGGTCGGGTAAAACACCAGCGCTCAGTGACGAGCGGTAACAACTTGTGAGGGAATTATGGGTAGCAAACTTTCGGCGGTTGGTTTGAAGCGGCTGTCTTGGGCCGCATTGGCCAGCAGCATGACTTTGTTGGTGGCTTGTGGTGGTGGTGGTGGCTCAGGCTCCGGTGGCAGCACTCAATACACTATCAACGGGACCGCCGCCAAAGGGCCGCTAGACAAAGCCAAGGTCTCTGCCTTTAAGGTCAAGAGCGACGGCACCCAGGGTGACTTGCTTGACTCCACTGTGTCGAACCAGGGCGAGTATCAGCTTAAATACGACTTTGCGGCCTACACTGGTCCAGTGCTGGTGGTGGTGGAGTCCACCGCCGAAACGACCATGCGCGATGAGGCCACTGGCGCGACATTACCAGCCGAGGGGCTGATACTGAAGGCCGCGATTCAGCCCGCCGCCGCTTTGTCGGGCGCTGCGGTTACTGTGCAGGTGAATCCGTTCACCACCAACGCGGTGCAAGAAGCGGTAGGCGCAGGCGGTTTGACTGTGGCACGCATAGAGCAGGCCAACAAAAACCTGCGTGAAACCTTGGGCTTTGATCCGTTGGCGGACAAGCCTTCGTTTGATGCGAACAACAAGCCCACCAACGCGGCGGCTGCGGCATTGGCCGCCGTTTCGCGCATGGCCAAAGACGGCGATGTGCCAGCCTGTGCCAGCGGAAGTGCTGCGGCCAAGGTCAAGTGTGTGGTGGAGAGCCTGAGCCAAACCCCCATTTGGAAAAGCCCGGTGGCCAGAGTGCTGCAGTCCAAGATGGATGCGGTGGCCGCGGAGGTGGGTGTGACTCCACCGAAAATTTCGGCCCCAGAGTCGGCGCCGGTGGCTGATGGTGCGGTGGCCCAAGCCAAGGTGCTCATGGGCACGCTGCGCAGCAACGCCA
The DNA here is from genome assembly GCA_945869245.1 of Hydrogenophaga intermedia. GTDB lineage: Bacteria > Pseudomonadota > Gammaproteobacteria > Burkholderiales > Burkholderiaceae_C > Hydrogenophaga > Hydrogenophaga intermedia_B. The sequence continues at coordinate 1,304 of CAMBOY010000158.1, read as the reverse complement.
AGGCACTGGATGCCACCGATCTGTCTTTGCAGACTGAGCTGACAAAGGTCAACGTAGATATGACCGATGGCGTGTTCCCGGTGGTGGATTCCACGACCGAGATGTTGCGCACGGCGGCTTTTGGTGTGGACTTGCTCAAAGCGGCGCAAGCGGGTTCCACCACTTTTGAACAGGCACGCACAAACACCTACTACTACGCTGGCTGTTCTGTCACTGTCGCCGACTTCAGCAGAACGGCGAGGAACCGCGAAGAAGCCCAGGCGGTGATGTGCAGCTCCTATCAAGTTCGAAACTTCAACCAATTCGATTCACGGACCGGGCAAACCACAACATGGCGTTGGCGCCATCGGCTGCAGATCCGCCCACAGGCAGATGGCAGTTCGTTTGAGATGAAGACCACCACCCGCCGCGAATATCAGGAGTGGGTGCCCAATGGGAACAGTGGCAGCTGGAGGAATACCTTTGAAAACGACCGCGATAACGCGGGCAAACCCAAAGGCACCAACGGACAGCCTATCGACTACTCTGTGCGCCAAGGTGATGAGGGGGTGGCCGTGTTGACCTTGGGGCCACGCAACAATGCAGGGGACCTCACTAGGGTGCAGCTGAAGGGTACCTTGGCACCCAGTTTGGTCTACCGTGGGCTTGGCGCAAGTGCTCTGATTGCCAACGATGCGCGTTATCACGAGGTGGATATCGACGTGGCGCTGACCAATGCCAGCGGCCGAGAGAAGTTGACCTTTAACGAGGACTCCTTCATCAAGTTGTTCATAGGTGCCTCTAGGGACACCGCTAAGTTCCATTCTTCTATCGGTATTGGCAGTGATTCTTTGGTGGACTTGCCACAGAATCCCAACGCCAAAGATGGGACTGAGCGGATGGTGATCAGCTTGGGTTACGTGGTGGGTAATAGCGCATTGCGCGGCCGGCTGGAGGTGAGTGACCCGAAGTGGGATGTGAGCCGAACGGTGTATGTGCCCACCAAAATGGCCTTTGGTGGCCGGGTGGAGCGTCGCACAGACGGCAACAGTCCCTGGGTTGATTTCTTGCGCGGGTCGATCAATGTCGAGTTGCTGAACCACACCACACGCAATGCGGCAGCGCCCCTGACGGCTGCCAACTCCATGAAGATGCAAGCCACCACCAATGTGGTGGTCACCATCCCGACCAGACCTGTGCTGAATGTCAACAACTTGGTGATCACGGTTGACGACCAAGGTGCGTCGCAAACCGGCACCTTGGCCGGGCAATACCGACAGGGTTCGGTGGTGATCAACCTCGATGGTGAGTCCAAGCCGGGTGTT
>CAMBOY010000157.1 GCA_945869245.1 Hydrogenophaga intermedia | reverse complement strand
CTGGGTGTCCACCACATCAAACTGCGCAGACGCGGCGCTGATGACGCCCTCGTCGCCCACTTGGCCGCCGCTCTCGGCATAAAAAGGCGTGGTGTTCAGCACAACCACACCGGCTTCGCCCGCCTGCAGCTGCTGCACTGGTGTGCCGTCGCGGTACAGCGCTGCCACGGTAGCGTCGCTGGCCAACTGGTCGTAGCCCACAAAGGTGTTGCCCGCGCCGGTGTAGTCCAGCGCTTTGTCCATCTTGAACTTGCCGGCTGCGCGGCCTTTGGCTTTTTGCGCATCCATGGCGGCATGGAACCCGGCATCGTCCACCGTGAGGCCACGCTCGCGGCACACGTCGGCCGACAAATCCAGCGGAAAGCCATAGGTGTCGTGCAGCTTGAACGCCACTTCGCCGGGCAGTTGCTGGGCACCACCGCCCAAAGCGGCCTCCAGAATCTCCATGCCGTTTTCCAGCGTCTCGTAAAAACGCTCTTCTTCGGCCTTCAGCACCTCGGCAATGCGCTGCGCGTTGTTGGCCAAATTGGGGTAGGCGTCGCCCATCAGTGCCACCAAGTCGGGCACCATTTTGTAGAAAAACGGGGACTTGCGGCCCAGCTTGTAGCCATGGCGAATGGCGCGGCGCACGATGCGGCGCTGCACATAACCGCGGCCTTCGTTGCTGGGGATCACGCCGTCGGCCACCAAGAAGGCGGTGGCGCGCAGGTGGTCGGCGATCACGCGCAAGCTGGGGCTGTGCAGATCGGTGCAGCCGGTTTCGCGGGCGGCGGCTTTGATCAGCGTGTCAAAAATGTCGATTTCGTAGTTGCTGTGCACGCCTTGCAAAATGGCGGCCAGGCGCTCCAGGCCCATGCCGGTGTCCACGCAGGGCGCGGGCAGTGGCGTGACCGAACCGTCTTCGTGCATTTCAAACTGCATGAACACGTTGTTCCAGATCTCGATGAAACGGTCGCCGTCTTCTTCGGGGCTGCCTGGAGGGCCGCCGGGAATGTGTGCGCCGTGGTCATAAAAGATTTCCGAGCAAGGGCCGCACGGGCCGGTGTCGGCCATCATCCAGAAGTTGTCAGACTTGTAACGCCCACCTTTGTTGTCGCCAATGCGGATGACGCGCTCGGGCGGCAGGCCGATTTCTTTGGTCCAAATGTCATAGGCCTCGTCGTCTTCCATGTACACGGTGGCCAACAGCTTTTCCTTGGGCAGGCCATAGACCTCGGTCAGCAGCTCCCAAGCCCACTTGAGCGACTCGCGCTTGAAGTAGTCGCCAAAACTCCAATTGCCCAGCATTTCAAAGAAGGTGTGGTGGCGCGCGGTGTAGCCCACGTTTTCCAGGTCGTTGTGTTTGCCACCGGCGCGCAGGCAGGCCTGCACCGAGGCGGCGCGCACATACGAGCGCTTGTCGGCGCCCAAAAACACGTCTTTGAACTGCACCATGCCCGAGTTGGTGAACATGAGCGTGGGGTCATTGCCCGGCACCAGCGGGCTAGACGCCACCACGGTGTGACCGCGCTGGGCGAAGAAGTCGAGGAAAGACTGGCGAATGTCGGCAACGGTGACAGGGCGGGTCATGGTGTGTGTGGGTTAGAGGGGCGAGCCGAGCACTGTGCTCGGGCAAACGCGCTATTTTCGCAAACTTGCAAGCGGCCCCGGTAAAGACGGGACAGGTGGCTCTACAAAGCGGCGGAAAATCGCGCTAAGCTGAAGCCAATTTTCCTGGAGACTGCCATGCAACGCGAACCCCACTTCACCAACGCCGCCCTGATGGCCCGCCGCCGCGCCGCCTTGCCCAACGGGCTGGGCCAGGGTTTTGAGATTTTTGCCGACCGCGCCCAAGGCGCCGAGGTGTGGGACGTGGAAGGCCGACGCTACATCGACTTTGCCGGCGGCATTGCGGTACTCAACACCGGCCACCGCCACCCGGCGTTGGTGCAGGCCATTGAGGCCCAGCTGGCGCGGTTCACCCACACCTGCTTTCAAGTGCTGGCCTACGAACCCTACGTGGAACTGGCCGAAAAGCTCAACGCCATGGCGCCCGGCGACTTTGCCAAGAAAAGCTTTTTCCTGACCACCGGCGCCGAAGCCGTAGAAAACGCGGTCAAGGTGGCGCGCGCCTACACCAAGCGTTCGGGCGTGATTGCTTTTGGTGGTGGCTTTCACGGCCGCACCATGATGGGCATGGCGCTTACCGGCAAAGTGGCGCCCTACAAGGCGGGGTTTGGCCCTTTCCCGGCCGAGGTGTTTCACGCCAAGTTCCCCAACCCGCTGCACGGCGTGAGCGTGGACGACGCCATGGCCTCTCTGGACGCGCTGTTCAAGTACGACATTGAGCCCGCCCGCGTAGCCGCCATCATCCTGGAGCCGGTGCAAGGCGAAGGCGGCTTTTATGTGGCCCCGCCCGAATTTGCCCAGCGCTTGCGCGCGCTGTGCGACCAGCACGGCATGGTGCTGATTGCCGACGAGGTGCAAACCGGGGCTGGCCGCACCGGCACCTGGCTGGCTTGCGAGCAATGGGGTGTGGCGCCCGATGTGATCACCATGGCCAAGTCCTTGGCCGGTGGCATGCCGCTGTCGTCGGTGACAGGCAAGGCCGAGATCATGGACGCCGCCCCGGTGGGCGGTTTGGGCGGCACCTACGCCGGCAACCCGCTGGCCTGTGCCGCCGCGCTGGCGGTGATCGACACCTTTGACAAGGAAAACTTGCTGGAACGCAGCCGAGCCGTGGGCGAACGCCTGACCAGCCGACTCAAAGCCCTGCAGGCGCAGCACCACTGCATTGCCGAAGTGCGTGGCGTGGGCGCCATGGTGGCGATTGAGCTGTGCAAAAACGGCGACCCGCACCAGCCCGATGCCGACCTGACCAAACGCATGGTGGCTGAGGCACAACAGCGTGGCCTGATTTTGCTGAGCTGCGGCGTGTACGCCAACGTGATTAGGGTGCTGGTGCCGCTGGTGGCCAGCGATGCGTTGCTGGACGAGGGACTGGACATCATGGCCCAGTCGCTGTCAGCCGCGCTGGCATGAGCGGCACCACCGCTCCCAACGGGCACCACGGTCCCCAGCTGCTCGCCGGTGTGCGGGTGCTGGACTTGTCGCGCGTGCTGGCCGGCCCATGGGCTGGCCAGTTGCTGGCCGACTATGGCGCCGAGGTACTCAAGGTGGAACGCCCGGGCGCGGGCGACGACACCCGCCACTGGGGCCCGCCCTGGTGGGGCGAAGGCGACGCCCGCAGCGCGGCCTATTTCATGTGCGCCAACCGGGGCAAGCGCTCGGTGGCCATCAACATCGCCAGCCCCGCCGGCATTCAAACGGTGCGCGACCTGGCCCGCGAAGCCGATGTGCTGATTGAAAACTACAAAGTGGGGCAGCTGGCCAAATACGGCCTAGACGCGATCAGCCTGCAAGCCATCAACCCGCGCCTGGTCTACTGCTCCATCACCGGCTACGGCCAGACCGGCCCGCTGTCGCACAAGGCGGGTTACGACTTCGCCATCCAGGCCGAAGCGGGCCTGATGAGCATCACCGGCGAGCCGGATGGCCAACCCCAAAAAGTGGGCGTGGCTGTGACCGACCTGATGACCGGCGTGTACGCGACCACCGCCATTTTGGCGGCGCTGGTGGAGCGCGGGCGCACCGGCAAGGGCCGGGTGATCGACGCCAGCCTGTTTGATGTGCAGGTGGCCATGCTGGCCAACCAGGCCAGCAACGCCCTGATTGGTGGCACAGCCCCCAAACGCATGGGCAACGCCCACCCCAACATCGTGCCCTACCAGGTGTTTGCCACCCGCGACGGCCACATGGTGCTGGCCGTGGGCAACGACAACCAGTTCGCCAAATTCTGCGAGTGCGCCGGCCACCCCGAGGTGGCCCGGCAGGCCGACTACGCCACCAACTCGCAGCGTGTCGCCCACCGCGCCACGCTGGTGCCACTGCTGGAGAGCTGGACGCGCGAGCGCGACACCGCCGACTGGGTGGCCCAGCTCGACGCTGCGGGTGTACCGTGTGCGCCGATCCTGAACGTGGACCAGGTGATGGCGCACCCCCATGTGCGCGCACGGGGCATGACGCTCGCGCCCGAAACCGGCCAGCCGCCCACCGTGGCCACGCCCATGCTGTTCGACGGCCAACGCCCCAGCGCCGCGCTGCCGCCGCCCGCGTTGGGTGAACACAGCGCCGAATGGTTACATCCCTCGGAGTGACGACATGGGTTTTGTGAGTGACACCACCTTGAGTGGTCAAACGGTGTCTCTGGTGCCCTTGCGCGCCGCCCACCACAACGATCTGGTCGACGCGGTGCGCGACGGCGAACTCTGGAAGCTCTGGTACACCGCCATCCCCTCGCCCGAAGGCATGGCCGCTGAAATCGAACGGCGCCTGCGTTTGCAGCAAGCCGGCAGCATGCTGCCGTTTGCGGTGCTCGACGCCAGCGGGCGTGCGGTGGGCATGACCACCTATATGCACATCGACGCGACCAACCGGCGGGTTGAGATCGGCTCCACCTGGTACCGCCGCTCGGTGCAGCGCACCGCGCTCAACACCGAAGTCAAGCGCCTGCTGCTGGGCCACGCGTTCGACACGCTGAGCTGCATCGCGGTGGAGTTTCGCACCCACTGGTTCAACCAGCAAAGCCGCCGAGGCATTGAGCGCTTGGGCGCCAAACTCGACGGGGTGCTGCGCAACCACCAAATCAACCCGCATCCGGACGCGCAAGGCGCTTTGCGCGACACTTGTGTCTACAGCATCATCGCCAGCGAATGGCCAAGCGTGCGCGCGCACCTGGACTTTCAGCTCAGCCGCACCCGACACACCGCATAACACCTTCGGAGACCCCAATCAACATGACCACCTCACCGCTTGCCCAACTCAAAGACCCGAGCCTGCTCAAAACCGACGCCCTGATCAACGGCCAATGGGTCGCCGGCAGCCGCCGTTTTGACGTGCACGACCCCGCCACTGGCCACAAACTGGCCGACGTGGCCCTGCTGGGTCCGGCCGACGCGCAAGACGCCATCGACGCTGCCAACGCTGCTTGGGGCCCCTGGAAAACCAAAACCGCCAAAGAGCGCAGCAGCATCCTGCGCAAGTGGTACGACCTGCTGATGGCCAACCAAGACGACCTGGGCCGCATCATGACCGCCGAACAAGGCAAGCCCTTGGCCGAAGCCAAAGGCGAAGTGGCGTATGGCGCCAGCTTTGTGGAGTGGTTTGCCGAAGAGGCCAAGCGCGTCAACGGCGAAACCCTGCCCCAGTTCGACAACAACCGCCGCCTGCTGGTGCTCAAGCAGCCCATTGGCGTGTGCGCCGCCATCACGCCGTGGAACTTTCCGCTGGCCATGATCACCCGCAAGGTCGCGCCCGCGCTGGCGGCCGGTTGCCCGGTGGTGATCAAGCCGGCCGAGCTCACGCCGCTGACCGCACTGGCCGCTGGCGAGCTGGCCATCCGCGCCGGCATTCCGGCCGGCGTGCTCAACATCGTCACCAGCGACGGCCCCGGCAGTGTGGACGTGGGCAAGGTGCTGTGCGAGAGCGACACGGTGCGCCACCTGAGCTTCACCGGATCGACCGAAGTGGGCCGCATCCTCATGGCCCAGTGCGCGCCCACGGTCAAAAAAATGTCGCTCGAACTCGGCGGCAACGCGCCCTTCATCGTGTTTGACGACGCCGACATCGACAGCGCCGTGGAAGGCGCCTTCGCCAGCAAATACCGCAACGCCGGCCAGACCTGCGTCTGCTCCAACCGTTTCTATGTGCAGGAAGGCGTGTACGACGCCTTTGTGCAGAAGTTCGCCGCCAAGGTGGCCACCGCCAAGGTCGGCAACGGCTTTGCAGACGGCGTAAACCAAGGCCCGCTGATTGAAGAAGCCGCGCTGGAAAAAGTGCAACGCCATGTGGACGACGCCGTGGCCAAAGGTGGCCGTGTACTGGTGGGCGGCAAACGCTTGGCCGGTCAGTTCTTTGAGCCCACCGTGGTGGCCGACGCCACGCCCGACATGTTGTGCGCCCGCGAAGAAACCTTTGGCCCCTTCGCACCGGTGTTCAAGTTCAGCACCGAGCAAGAGGCGATTGAAGCGGCCAACAACACCGAGTTTGGCCTGGCCAGCTATTTCTACAGCCGCGATGTGGGCCGCATCTTCCGCGTGGCCGAGGCGCTGGAATACGGCATGGTCGGCATCAACGTGGGCATTTTGGCCACCGAGCATGTGCCGTTTGGCGGCGTCAAACAATCCGGCCTGGGCCGCGAAGGCTCGCACCACGGCATGGACGACTACGTGGAAATCAAATACCTCTGCGTTGGCGACGTGCTGAAATGAGCCTGCACCGTTTGCTTTGGGCCGCCGCCGTGGCGCTGGCCGCCGTGTTCAGCACCGGCTGCACCGGCCTGCCGGACAAGGTGCAGCCGGTCAGCGGCTTTGAGCTGCCCCGCTACTTGGGCACTTGGTATGCGATTGCGCGGCTTGACCACTCGTTTGAGCGCGGCTTGAGCCAAGTGAGCGCCCAATACAGCCTGCGCGACGACGGCGGTGTGCGGGTGCTCAACCGGGGCTTTGACGCCGCCAAAGGTGAATGGAAACAGGCCGAAGGCAAAGCCTATTTTGTGGGCGCCCCCGATGTGGGGCACCTCAAGGTGTCGTTCTTTGGGCCGTTTTACGGTGGCTATGTGGTGTTTGATCTGGACAAGGACGGGTACCAGCACGCCTTTGTCTCCGGCCCCAACACCGACTATTTGTGGCTGCTGGCCCGCACCCCCACCGTCAGCCCCGCACTCAAAGAGCGCTTTGTTGCCATGGCCCAAGAAAGAGGCTTTGACACCAGCGGGCTGATCTGGGTAGAACACCCACCCGCAGGCACACCGCGCCAGCCCTAGCGCGCGATCCACTCCACCAGCTGCGCCAGCAGCAAAGCGGCCACCACCACCAGCAAGACCCGGGTGCGCAAGCGCAGGGCGTCCACCGCGCTCACCAGGCGGGCGTTCTGTTCGGCCAGCTCGGCCAGGGTGTGCGAGGTCTCGGCCTGCAGCTGGGCCTGTTGGTCCAGATGCACTTGGGCCGCAATCAAGCGGTTCTTGAGTTCCCCCAAGCTTGGCGGCGCCGCGTCTGGCCCATCCACCGCCATGCGGCTGGGCGCTGCTGCGGCCTCGGGCGCCGGTCGCTCCATGAGTTTGCGCGCGGCTTTGAGCACCTTGGGTGCGTGCTCGATCACGTCGGCCCAAGGAATGACTTTGAGCGCCAACAACCACGGTATTGCCATGCACCAACTCCTTTGCAATCTGCTCGAGCTGCGACCATGGCGCAGCCGATGTTTTGTCTAACGAGGCAGTATGGCACGGGCGCCCAAGACCCGCTGCAGGCCACCTATAATCTGCACGATCTGCGGGTGTAGTTCAATGGTAGAACGGCAGCTTCCCAAGCTTCATACGAGGGTTCGATTCCCTTCACCCGCTCCACCAACACGCACAAAAACCAAGCCAGCTGGCTTGGTTTTTTTATGGCCGCTTCAAGCTGCGCGTGGCCCAC
>CAMBOY010000156.1 GCA_945869245.1 Hydrogenophaga intermedia | reverse complement strand
CACCCCGACCACGAAGAGCGCATCCGCTTTTTCACCGAGTGGCGCTGAGCGCGCGCCCGCTGCGGCTCAGAGCTGCAGCGGTGCGGCGTAGCCAGTCATTTCTAGGTAGCCGCGCCCCACGCGCTGGCCCTGGCTGTCGAGCAGATCGCTCAGGCCTTCCCAATACACCGGGCCGCCCTGGCCCAGACCGCCCATTTCCTGGTCGTCGAGCAGGCTGTTGACCTCCCATTGCCCCACCGGGGTGTGCAAGCGCCAGCGCACCGGGTAGCTCTGGCGGTGGCGCGGGCTGATCCAGCGGCGCAGGGGTTCGAGCCGCAGCTCATCGGGCGCAAAGCTGCGCGCCGCTTGGCCCGCAGGGCGCCACGAACCGCCACGCCACAGCGCGCTGCCATCGGCCCGGCGCAGCTGAAACACGGTGAGCGCCGAGCCGTCGTCCAGGTTCATGCCGACCCAGTCCCAGCCCACGGCGTCGGGGTGCAGCAGGGCTTCGCTCCATTCGTGGTCCAGCCAGGCGGTGCCGCGCAGGGTGCGGCTGCGCCCGCCCTGGCGCAGGGTGGCCTGCACCGCCAGTTGCGGCTCGGTCACGTAAAAACTGGACTGTGTTGGGTCGGGCCCTTTGCGCGAAAAACCTTGCTCGCCCTGCAGCAGCAGCGGCTGGGTGGGGCTGGCCTGCAGGCTGAGCGCGAAGTCTGGTGTCTGCACCCGGCCTTGGTAGCTGCCGTTGGCCGCGTCGCGCCACAGACGCCAGGTGCCCAGGGTGGCGTCGGTGTCGTGGAGTGCGGTGTAGGCCCCTTGGCCGGCTTGGGTGGGTGGTTCGCCGTTCCAGCGCGCCAGGCGCTGGCCGTGCCAGTGTTGTTGGGCGCCGACATCGGTGACGGCGGCGTGGGCCATCAGCAACTGGCGCGCCGCCAGCCGGCTGCGCACGCCCTGGGCCTCGTCCACCCGGGTGCGGAAAAACGTGAGTTGAAAGCCGATGGGTGCATCGCCGTCTTGTAGGTGGCCGGTCAGGTACCACCACTCGGTGCGCCATTCGGGATGGGCGCCGTGGTCGCGCGCAAACGCCAGCGCGCGCGGCTGCAGCACCAGCCCCTGGGCCAGCGCGCCGCCGGGCAGCAGGCCCAGCACAAACAGGCGGCGGCTGATGGACATGGCTTACCCGTTGAGGCGCGCCGTCCAGCGTGCCCGTGCGCGGTCCACATCGCCCATGTGCTCTGCCGCCCAAGCCGGGTCGTGGTAAGTGCCCAGATAGCGCTCGCCGCTGTCGCACAGCAGCGAGAGCACCGAGCCGGTTTCGCCGCGTTCGGCCATCTCGGTGGCCAGGGTCAGCATGGCCACCAGATTGGTGCCGGTGGACGGGCCCACCTTGCGGCCCAGCCGTTCGCTGAGCGCCAGCATGGCACCGACCGAATTGGCGTTGTCCACCACCAGCATGTGGTCGACCAGCGAGGGGATAAAGCTCGGCTCCACGCGCGGGCGGCCAATGCCTTCGATGCGCGAGCCCGCGCCGGTGATGCTGGCATCGCCGCTGGCGTGATAGGCCGCGAACACCGAGCCTTCGGGGTCGGGCACACACAGCCGGGTGGCGTGGCGGCGGTAGCGCAGAAATCGACCCACGGTGGCGCTGGTGCCGCCGGTACCAGCGGCTGTCACGATCCAGCGCGGCACCGGATGGCGTTCGTGTGCCATCTGCTCAAACATGCTTTGGGCGATGTTGTTGTTGCCGCGCCAGTCGGTGGCCCGCTCGGCGTAGGTGAACTGGTCCATGTAGTGCCCGCTGAGCTCGCGCGCCAGATGCTGGGCGGCGGCGTAGACCTCGCTGGCGTGGTCGACCAAATGGCAGTCGCCGCCGTAGAAGCGGATCAGCGCAATCTTTTCGGCCGAGGTGCTGCGCGGCATCACCGCCACAAAGGGCAGGCCCAGCAGGCGGGCGAAATAGGCCTCGCTCACCGCGGTCGACCCGCTCGACGCTTCCACCACCGTGGTGCCCTCGCGCAGCCAGCCGTTGCACAGCGCGTACAAAAACAGCGAACGCGCCAGCCGGTGCTTCAAGCTGCCGGTGGGATGGGTCGATTCGTCCTTGAGGTAGAAATCGATGCCACGCGCCGACCACGCCGGCAAGGGCAGGGCGATCAGGTGGGTGTCCGCGCTGCGGCAGAAGTCGGCTTCGATGCGCTCAATGGCGCTGTGGGTCCAGGCGTTCATGCGCGCCTCAGGCCAGCACCGGCACAACCCGGTACGCCTCTTGCCCCTGGGCCCAGGTGGCCAAGCGGTCGATGTTGGGGTGCTTGCCCGGGTGCTGCAGGGCGTCGGCGGTGTGCTCGGCGTACCATTCCAGCCCCAGCGTGGCGGCCAGTGGACCGAGCTGCCCGCCATAGAGCGCACCCAGCGCGTGGTAGACCGCCAGCGAGCCGGCTTGGCCGGGCTTGTTCTCGATGGTGGCAAGCAAGGCACCATCGGGCGCGAACACCTGCACAGCGGCCAAGTGTTGTACGGAGGGGAGCTGTTGGAGTCGGTCGGTGAATCGCATGGCGCGCAGTGTAGGGCAGACCCGGCTACCCGGCGCTCAGGGCCTTCACTACACTGGCAAGGCCACCAGCCGTGCACCACCGCCCCACACCCCATGCCCACTTTTGCCGAGCACCCCATTGGCACACCCGGCCAGCCCTGGGGATCTGCCGAGTTCGACACCTGGCGTGCGCGCCAGCGCGTGCAGCGTGCGTACACCGACGTGTTGACCGCCATCGCCGCGTTGCCCGAGGGCTTGCAGCGGCAGCGCTGTGGCGACATCCAGTACCCCGATGCCCACTACGCGGTGTGGGCGGTGCGCAACCGCTGGCAGGCTGGACTACCCTGGGTGCTGGTGACCGGTGGTGTGCATGGTTACGAGACCAGCGGCGTATGGGGCGCGCTGCACTTTTTGGCCACCCACGCGCTGGAGTGGGACGACCGGGCCAATCTGTTGGTGCTGCCTTGTGTCAGCCCTTGGGCCTATGAGCGGGTGCACCGCTGGAACTGGGACGGCATCGACCCCAACCGCTCGTTCAAAACCCCCAGCCCCAGCCAGGAATCCGCCGCCGTGATGCGCCTGGTGGCCCAGGTGCGCCAGCAATGGCAGGCCGACTTCGTGGCCCATGTGGACCTGCACGAAACCACGCTCAGCGACGAGACCGAGTTTCGCCCCGCGCTTGCTGCGCGCGACGGTCAGCCTTTTGTGCCAGGCAGCATCCCCGATGGCTTTTATTTGGTCGACGACAGCGAGAACCCGCAGCCGGCCTTCCAGCAAGCGGTGCTGCAGGCGGTGGCCGAGGTGACCCACATCGCCGAGGCCGATGCCCAAGGATGGCTGATCGGCAGCCCGGTGGCAGCGCCCGGTGTGATCCGCTATCCGCTCAAGGCTTTGGGCCTGTGTGCCAGCGTCACCGGCGCGCGCTACACCACCACCACCGAGGTGTTTCCCGACAGCCCGCGCACCACGCCCGAGCGCTGCAACCTAGCCCAAGCGGTGGCGGTGCAGGCAGCGCTGCGTTGGGTCACCGCAGGCGCCTGAGCCGGCTGTTTTCAGCGCGAAGGCCCCGGTGCCCAGACCGGGCGGGCAGGCTAGGCGCAGCCACGGTCGTGTCAAAATCATGACTTTCTTCAAACTGTCATATTTATGCGTTCCAAGCAGCGAAGCCCATTTGTCCAGCGCTACCAAGACGTCTTGCAACTCGGTGGTGCCCTCCTGTTTTTGGTGCTGGCTGGCCTGTACGTCTCGTTGACCGGGGTCAACATCCTCGGGTTGAGTTCGCAAGCCACGTGGTTGTTGATTGTGTCGGCGGTGGTGGGTTGCTACATGGCGATGAACATTGGCGCCAACGACGTGGCCAACAACATGGGCCCTGCGGTGGGCTCTGGCGCCATGACCATGGGCTGGGCCATTGCGGTGGCCGCCGTGTTTGAAATGATGGGCGCCATCATCGCCGGCGGCGAGGTGGTGGGCACCATCAAGGGCGGCATCATCGACATCAACCGCGTGGGCGATGCACAGCACTTCGCCTGGGTCATGCTTGCTGCTTTGCTGGCCGGCGCCCTGTGGCTCAATTTGGCTACCGCCTTGGGGGCGCCGGTGTCCACCACCCATTCCATCATCGGCGCGGTGATGGGTGCTGGTATCGCCGCTGGTGGCTGGGATTTGGTCAACTGGAACACCATTTCCGCGATTGTGGCGAGCTGGGTCATCTCGCCGCTGCTGGGCGGTGCCTTGGCTGCCAGTGTGCTCTACATCATCAAGCGCAGCATCACCTACCGCAGCGAAAAAACAGAAGCCGCCGCCCGTGTGGTGCCTTGGCTGATCGCGGTGATGGCCTGGGCCTTTGGCACGTATATGTTGCTCAAAGGGTTGGGGCAGTTGGTCAAGGTAGGCTTTGTGCCCGCTGTGCTGGCCGGCGCGGGCATTGGCTTGTTGACCTGGCTGCTGGTGCGCGCGCCGATTGCGCGCGTCTCGGCGCGCCAAGCCAACAGCAAGGACGGGGTCAACCGCTTGTTTGTGTGGCCACTGGTGTGCTCGGCCGCGCTGCTGAGTTTCGCCCATGGCGCCAACGACGTTGCCAATGCCATCGGCCCGCTGGCCGCCATTTTTGAGGTCGTCAAGTCCGGCGCCATCGCGTCCAAGGCGGCCACCCCCTTGTGGATCATGGTGCTAGGGGCGATGGGTTTGGCCGTGGGTTTGGCCTTGTACGGTGCCCGACTGATTCGCACCGTGGGCAAGGAGATCACCGAACTCGACAACATGCGGGCGTATTCCATCGCCATGGCGGCCACCCTGACGGTGATCGCCGCCTCGCAACTGGGCATGCCGATTTCGACCACCCATGTCACCATTGGGGCGGTGTTTGGCGTGGGTTTTCTGCGTGAGCTGCTTAAGGTCAATTACGCCAAGATGGAGCAAGCGGTGCGCTCGGGCCATGGCGGCGACGACCGCGAGGCGGTGGAAAACTACCTCAAGCGGTTTGAGTCGGCCGAGGTGCACGAGAAAAAGCGCATGCTCGCCGACATGAAACAACGCGCCAGCGACCGGGCCATGGCCGAAGGCGCTGTGTTCGACAAGGCAGAGCGCAAGGCCTTTAAGAAAGCCTACAAGAAGGAAATCGTCAAACGATCGGCCGTCATGCGCATTGTGGCGGCCTGGATCGTTACCGTACCAGCCACGGCAGTGGTCGCCGCCTTGCTGTACCACGTGGTGGCCGCTGTGTTGTCGTGATTTGGGGTTTTCCCCATAATCTGCCATAATACGAGACCGCTGCCGATGAGGTAGCGGTTTTTTGCATCTGCCTCACACCTCAGAGCCCCATTGTCGCTGCGCACAGCAGCCGAGAAATTTGCGGGCCTATCGCCAGAAAAGCGCTGTCTTCAGCCGTTTTCGCCGCGTTCTTTGTTTGATGGTTGATGTGTTTTTTGCCAACCACGAACAAGGCACCGCGGTCACTGCCCGTCTCAGGGCGTGTCCTATTGCTTTGCTCTTGATACGCGGCTGCGTGCCGCCGAAAGCAACACATGGACAATTCTTTTTCTTCCTCCGTCGCCGCCGACAGCAGTATTGACACCGCTGTGGTGATCGATTCCCCGATGGACGCCCCCGTTCAAGCCGCTGCCCCCAAAGGCCTGCCTGAAGCGTTTGTTAAAATGGGCCTGGCGCCCGAGCTGGTGCAAGCCGTGGCCGACATGGGCTACGAACAACCCACCGCCGTGCAGGTGCAGGCCATTCCGCGTGTGTTGAACGCAGGCGAAGGCTATGCCGACCTGTTGGTCTCCAGCCAAACCGGCAGCGGCAAAACCGCCGCCTTCCTGTTGCCCGTGCTCCACACCCTGTTGGGCCAGCAAGCCGCTGCGGCCGAAGAAGCCCGCTTGGAGCGTGAGCGTCTGACCGCCGAAGCCCTGGCCCGTGGCGAAGCACCACCCAAAGCCCCCAAGCGCAAGAACCCGGCTGACCCGCGCCACTTCAAGGCAGCCACACCTGGCGCCCTGATTTTGTGCCCCACCCGCGAATTGGCCCAACAGGTGGCGCACGACGCCATTGAACTGGTGCGCCATTGCAAAGGTCTGCGTGTGGCCAGCGTGGTCGGCGGCATGCCCTACCAGTTGCAAATTGCCAAGCTGCAAAACGCCGATTTGGTGGTGGCTACGCCCGGCCGTCTGCTGGACCTGCAGCGCTCGCTGCAGATCAAGCTCGATAAAGTGCAGTTCTTGGTGGTCGACGAAGCCGACCGCATGTTGGATCTGGGCTTCTCCGACGATCTGGCCGAAGTCAACCAGCTCACGTCCAATCGCCGCCAGACCATGATGTTCAGCGCCACCTTTGCGCCGCGCATCCAGCAATTGGCCATGCGCGTCATGCACGAGAACGGCGCCCATGTGCAAAAGATTCAAATCGACAGCCCACAAGAAAAGCACGCCAGCATTGAGCAGCGCCTGTACTGGGCCGACAACGCCGACCACAAGCGCCGTCTGTTGGACCACTGGCTGCGCGACACCAGCATCGACCAGGCCATTGTGTTTGCCAGCACCCAGATCGAGTGCGACGGCCTAGCCAATGACCTGCAGCAGGCCGGCTTTGCCGCTGTGGCATTGCATGGCGCGCTGAGCCAGGGCTTGCGCAACCGCCGCCTGATGGCGCTGCGCAGCGGCCAGGTGCAGTTCTTGGTGGCCACCGATGTGGCCGCGCGTGGCATCGACGTGCCCACCATCACCCACGTCTTCAACTATGGTTTGCCCATGAAGGCCGAGGACTACACCCACCGCATTGGCCGCACTGGCCGCGCTGGGCGCACCGGTTTGGCCGTGACCTTGGCCGAGTTCCGCGACCGCCGCAAGATCTTTGACATCGAGGCGTTCACCCAGCAGCGCATCAAGCCTGAAACCGTGCCTGGCATGGAGCCACAGCAGCGCATGCCGGTGGACAAAAAGCCCGCCTTTGGCAAGGGCGGCGGCGCTGGCCGTGGCCGTCCTGGTGGTGCCGGGTTTGGGCGCGACGGCGGTGGTTTTGCCCGCGATGGCGAGCGCCGTTTCGAAGGCCGTTCCGACAACCGCTTTGACAACCGGGGCGCCCGTCCCGAGGGCCGTTCCGAGCCGGGGCGTGGTTTTGCCAGTTTTGGCCAGACCGACAAGTCCTGGGGTGGGCGTGCCGAGCCGCGCGGCGACCAGTTTGCGCGCCCGGCCCAGGTACCGCGTGGCGCCGATGCGCGGTTTGAGCGCCCAGCCCACGCCCGTCCCGCGCGCGAGGGCTTTCGCAACGACAGCGGTCCCCGCCACGAGGGTGGTTTTCGCAGCGAAGGCGGCTTTCGCAGCGAAGGCCGTGGCAACGGCAAACCCGCCGGTCGCCAGGTTCGCTCGCGCTGAGCGCCGTGTGCGGGGACTTGTGCCCCGCACTTGAACACCACACGTGGCGCTGCATACAATGCGCCTTGTGTGGGGACGTAGCTCAGCTGGGAGAGCGTCGCGTTCGCAATGCGAAGGTCGGGAGTTCGATCCTCCTCGTCTCCACC
>CAMBOY010000155.1 GCA_945869245.1 Hydrogenophaga intermedia | reverse complement strand
CGGGCGAAGCCCTGATCGACGCCATCGTCAAAGAGCACGGCGGCTTGCAGGTGCTGGTCAACAACGCGGGCATCACCCGCGACACCCTGGCCATGCGCATGAAAGACGACGATTGGGACGCGGTGCTCGACACCAACCTCAAGGCGGTGTTCCGCTGCAGCCGCGCCGTCATTCGCCCCATGATGAAGCAGCGTTACGGCCGCATCATCAACATCACCAGCGTGGTGGGCGCCTCGGGCAACCCCGGGCAGGCCAACTACGCTGCCGCCAAGGCCGGTGTGGCCGGCATGACCCGCGCGCTGGCGCGCGAGCTGGGCAGCCGGCAGATCACGGTCAACTGTGTGGCACCGGGTTTTATTGAAACCGACATGACCGCCGCGTTGCCCGACGAACAGCACAAAGCGCTGCTGGGCCAGATCCCTTTGGGGCATTTGGGCAAGCCATCGGACATCGCGCATGCGGTGGCCTACCTGGCCAGCCCGCAGGCGGCGTATGTGACGGGACAGGAATTGCATGTCAATGGCGGCATGTTCATGGCCTGATCGCGGCAAAAGCATGCGGATATCGGCCAGCGGCACTTTTTGCCCGAGCGCCGTTTCGGCCGGCTAAAATGGCGGTTTGTATTCCAACCACCCTCAGAGGGATTTATGAGCGATATCGAAGCACGCGTGAAGAAAATCATTGCCGAACAACTCGGCGTGGAAGAGAGCCAAGTGACCAATGAAAAGGCTTTTGTCGCCGATCTGGGTGCTGACTCGCTCGACACCGTGGAACTGGTGATGGCCCTCGAAGACGAATTCGGTATCGAAATTCCCGACGAAGACGCCGAAAAAATCACCACGGTGCAAAACGCCATCGACTACGCGCTGGGCCACCAAAAGGGCTGAGCGTTGGTTCGTGCTCCGCTGCCGGTTGGCGCCACTCGGTGTGCGCCGACCGGGCTCTGGCGGAGCCCCAAGGTCTCCACAAGGATGAGCTGTTCATGAGCCGACGCCGTGTTGTCGTCACTGGCTTAGGTTGTATTTCTCCCGTGGGCAACACGGTGGAATCGGCTTGGGCCCAATTGCTGGCGGGTCAATCTGGGATCGGCATGATCACCCAGTTCGATGCGACCGCCTTCGCTTGCAAAATTGCCGGCGAGGTCAAGAATTTTGATTTGGAGTCCTACATCAGCGCCAAAGAGGCGCGGACCATGGACACCTTTATTCACTACGGCATCGCAGCGGCCCACCAAGCGGTGGTGGACGCCGGTCTGCCTACCGGTGAAGCGCTGGACGACGAACTGGCCACCCGCATTGGTGTGATCATCGGCTCGGGCATTGGTGGTTTGCCGCTGATCGAAAACACCCACGCCGAGTTGACTGCGCGTGGCCCACGCCGCATCTCACCGTTTTTTGTACCGGCTTCCATCATCAACATGATCTCGGGTCATGTGTCGATGCGCTATGGGTTCAAAGGCCCGAACCTGGCGGTGGTGACCGCTTGCACCACGGGGCTGCATTGCATAGGTGAAGCCGCGCGCAAGATCGAATACGGCGACGCCGATGTGGTGGTAGCCGGCGGCGCCGAGAGCACGGTGTCGCCGTTGGGTGTGGGTGGTTTTGCCGCCATGCGCGCGCTCTCGACCCGCAACGACGACCCCGCCACCGCCTCGCGGCCCTGGGACAAAGACCGCGACGGTTTTGTGCTGGGCGAGGGTGCAGGTGTGATGGTGCTCGAAGAGTACGAGCACGCCAAGGCCCGTGGCGCGCGCATCTACGCCGAGCTGGCAGGCTACGGCATGAGCGCCGATGCCGGGCACATGACCGCCCCCAGCATGGACGGCCCGCGCCGCGCCATGGTCATGGCCTTGCGCAACGCCGGCGTGAACGCCGATGCGGTCGATTATGTGAACGCCCATGGCACGTCCACCCCGCTGGGCGATGTCAATGAAACCAACGCCATCAAGGCTGCGCTGGGCGACCATGCGCACCAGGTGGTGGTGAATTCCACCAAGTCCATGACTGGCCATTTGTTGGGCGGTGCCGGCGGCATCGAAAGTGTGTTCACCGCTTTGGCGGTCCATCACCAAAAGAGCCCGCCGACCATCAACATCTTCAATCAAGACCCCGAGTGTGATCTCGACTACTGCGCCAACACCGCGCGGGACATGAAGATCGACGTGGCGGTGAAGAACAACTTTGGCTTTGGCGGCACCAACGGCACCTTGGTGTTCAAGCGCGTCTGACGCTGGAGTTTGAACTGTGCAAAACGCCCCATCGGTTGCGTACCCGGTGGGGCGTTTTGTTTGGGAGCGGCGCGCACTGGCGTTGGCCACATGCGGCGCCGCGGTGGTGTGGGCGCTGTGGTGGTTGCAGCGTTGGTCCATCACCCACACGCCACCGCCCAGTGTGTGGCTCTTGGCCTTGGCGTGGCTGGGAGTGGGCTTGCTGTGGTGCTGGCACGCGTGGCGCGCCGAGCGCCACAGCGCAGTTGGTGAATTGGTCTGGATGAGTGAGGCGCCGCACGCGGGCTGGTATCTGGAGCGCGCGGGGCAGCTGGTGCCAGTCGTGCCCTGGGTCGCCGTCGATGGCGGGCGCTGCCTGTGGCTGCGCTTGGTGCCGGCGCAGGGCCCGAGTCTCTGGGTGTGGGCGCTGCGGCAAGACGACCCAGCCCAGTGGTTGGCCTTGCGCAGGTCTTTGCAGCGTGCCAGCGCTGCGGTGCCTACCCCTAGGGTATAGTGCCGCGTTCCATGGCTAGCCCCCCTTCTACTCCACCCCCAGCAGTCGACAGCGACACCGTTTTGGTTGAGCGCGCCGTGCAGGGCGACAAACGGGCGTTTGAAATGCTGGTGATCAAGTACCAGCGGCGGGTGGAGCGTCTGGTGGCGCGCATGGTGCGCGATGTCGACCTGGTGCCCGACATCACCCAGGAAACCTTTATTCGCGCCTACCGGGCCTTGGCCCAGTTCCGAGGTGATGCCCAGTTCTACACCTGGCTCTACCGCATCGCCGTCAATACCGCAAAAAAGCAGCTCTTGTCGATGAAGAACGACCCGGTGGTGCTGCAGTCTTCGCTGGAGCGCGACGGCGACGATGAAACTTCCACGCCCGACAGCGCTCTAAGCCCAAGCGCCACAGACTCAGAAACACCCGAAGCGGTGTTGGCAAGCAAGGAAATTGCCCGTGCGGTCAACGAGGCGGTGGACGCCTTGCCCGAGGAATTGCGCATGGCGCTGACACTCAGGGAGATGGACGGTTTGAGTTATGAGGCCATCGCGCAAGCGCTCGATTGCCCGATTGGAACGGTCAGATCCCGGATTTTCCGGGCCCGAGAAGCGGTCTCCAACCGCATCAAACCGATGCTGGAGCGCCAAGGTGGCAAGCGCTGGTAACACGCATGGACGGAGTGCACACGCAATGAATAGCTCTACACCCGACACCATTTCAGCCGCTGAAGCTCTGTCTGCGGTGTGGGATGGGCAAGCCGATTCGGCGCAGACCGATGTCGCGCTGGCTGCATACACCGTCGACGGCGAGCAGCGTGAGCGCTGGCGCGCGTACGCGGCCATCCGCACTGTGTGCCAAGACCGCGCCAGCGATGCCCCCGACACCACCCTGGTGGCTTCTGTGATGGCCAAGCTCGATGGTGTGCGCACCGAGCCGCCGCTGGCGTCTGTGGCGGTGGGCAAGCCACTGGCGCGCGCGGCCAACGACGGCGTGTGGCGCTGGAAGGTGGCTGCCGGCCTGTTGGCCACGGTGGCGGTGGCGTCGATCGCCTGGGGCTTGCTGGGCTCCACCGCGCCATCAAGCCAATTGGCTGGCGCAACGGTCGTGCCCGAGCGGGCGGACGACCAGCGCATGATCCGCAACCCCGAGCTTGAGGCTCTACTCGCCGCGCACCGCCAGCACGGTGGCGTGTCGGTGATTCAGGTCTCGTCGGGGTTTTTAAGGAATGCGACCTATGAAGTCCCTGCAGACCGCTGAGCCGCTGCTTATCGCCAGGCGCTGGTGCCGACGCTGGCTCGGCGCCACTGGGCTTGTGTGCGCGCTGGGCGCGGCGCTGTCGCCAGCCTGGGCGCAAACCGCCGTGGCCGCTGCGGACGGACGCACACTCACCGAATGGCTCAGCCGGGTGCACGACGCCAGTCGCGAGCGCAACTTCACCGGCACGCTGGTGGTTTCTGCGGCCGGGCGCCTGGGCACGTCGCGCATCTGGCACGCCTGCGACGGTGTGCAGCAGATGGAAAAGATTGAGGTATTGACCGGTGCGCCACGCACCATCGTGCGCCACAACAACGAGGTGATCACCTTTGTGCCCGAGGCGCGCACGGCCCGGCGCGAAGTGCGGGCCTCGTTGGGAGTGATGCCGGAATTGCTGCGCACCCAAGAGGGCCGTATTGCCGACCACTACCGACTCGCCTCGGTCGGCAGCGACCGGGTGGCCGGGTACGCGGCCGATGTGCTGCAGATCGAGCCCAAAGACGGATTGCGGTACGGCTACCGCGTGTGGGCCGAGAAAAAGACCGGTTTGCTCCTCAAGCTACAAACGCTGGACGCCCAGCAGCAGGTCCGTGAACAGGTGGCGTTCACCGAGTTGCAACTCGACGCACCGGTGAATATGGACCGCCTCAAGGCGCAGATGAAGAACACCGACGGCTACCAGGTCGAATCGGCATTGCCACACAAAACCAGCGCGCAGGCACAAGGCTGGCGCATGAAACAAGCGGTTCCCGGTTTTGTCGAACTGTCTTGCCACACACCCTCGTCGAAACCCAAAGAAGCCAAACCGATGCAATGGGTGTTCTCTGACGGGTTGGCCTCGGTGTCGCTGTTTTTAGAGCCCTTTGACAGCAAACGCCATGGGGCGCCGGGCGTGACCGCGTCGGGGGCCACACACGCCTTGACCCGCCAGTTGGGCGCGCACTGGCTCACCTCCATGGGCGAGGTGCCGGTGGCCACCCTGGAAGCCTTTGCCAGTTCCCTTGAACGACTGCGCTGACGCGGTGTACAGGCAAAATAGCGCTTTCTGATTATTTTGGAGAGGAATGCTTCATGAGATTGTTGACCACATCCCGCCAGTGGGCTGTTGCCTTGGGACTCAGTTGTGGCCTGTTGGGCGGCGCTGTCGTGCCCGCCACCGCCTGGGCGCAGCAGGGCAGTTTGGTGCAAGGATTGCCCGATTTCACCGCGCTGGTCGACGCCGTGGGCCCTTCGGTGGTGAACATCCGTGTGTTGGCCAAACCCAGCGCTGAGGCGTCGGAGGCCAACACGCCCGAGGAACAAATGTTTGAGTTTTTCCGGCGCTTTGGCATTCCGCTGCCCCCTGGTGTGGCGCCGCGTTCGCCTCGGCCCACCCCGCCGGGCGGCGGTGAGTCGGTGCCACGGGGTGTGGGTTCTGGCTTTGTGTTGTCCGCCGACGGTCTGATCATGACCAACGCGCACGTGGTCGATGGCGCCGATGAGCTGATGGTGACTTTGCCCGACAAGCGCGAGTTCAAAGGGCAAATCGTCGGCTCGGATCGCCGCACCGATGTGGCTTTGGTGAAGATCGAGGTCACCGGACTGACGCCGGTGAAGGTGGGCGACGTCAACCGCCTGCGGGTGGGCGAATGGGTGATGGCCATTGGTTCGCCGTTTGGGCTGGAGAACACGGTCACAGCGGGTATCGTCAGCGCCAAACAGCGCGAGACCGGTGACTTCCTGCCCTTTATCCAGACCGATGTGGCGATCAACCCTGGCAACTCAGGCGGGCCGCTGATCAATATGCGCGGTGAGGTCATTGGCATCAACAGCCAGATTTACTCGCGTTCCGGGGGCTTTCAGGGTATTTCGTTTGCCATCCCGGTGGACGAAGCCATTCGGGTGTCGGACCAATTGCGCGCCCAGGGTCGGGTCACGCGTGGCCGCATCGGGGTGCAGATCGATCAAGTGGGCCGCGATGTGGCCGAGTCCATTGGGCTGGGTGCGGCGCGGGGTGCGCTCATTCGGGGTGTAGAAAACGGTTCGCCAGCGGCCAACGCCGGTTTGGAGCCGGGCGACATCATTTTGCAGTTCGACGACAAGCCGATCGAGAAGTCGGCAGACCTGCCGCGCGTGGTGGCCAATGCCAAGCCGGGCAGCAGCGCAGCGATGCAGGTGTTTCGCCGTGGCCAGACGCTGCAAGTGGCGATTGTGGTCGGTGAGTTGGAGTCCGAGCGGGCCGAGCGCCTGGCCCAGCCTGCGCCGGTGGAGCCACCGCTGTCCATGCGCGTCTGGGGCCTGGAGTTGGCCGACCTGAGTGCCGCGCAAAAGCGTGAACTGCGCATCAACAACGGGGTACGCATCGAGGCGGTGGACGGCCCGGCGGCGCGCGCTGGCCTGCGGGTGGGCGACGTCATCATCGCGATTGCCAACGTCGAGGTGACCGACCGCCGCGCCGCCGACGCCGCGCTGGCGCGCGCCGACAACACCCGGCCCCTCAACGTGCTGGTGCGCCGCGGTGAGTGGGCCCAGTACGCGGTAATTCGCCCCGGTCGCTGACCACAAAAGCCCCGATAACCGTCTGGCGTATCGGGGCTTTGGGGCGTGTCGTGGCGTGCAGCCGACACATGGGCGGCGCGAACATGGGGATATCTTTTGTGGGTAAGTCGGCTTGGTGCCCCCATCGCTGCGCTGCGGGTCGTTAGAATTCGCACTTATGTTGTTTGTGGCTTTCGTTTTCTGATGTTTTGGAACAATGTATCCAAAGTCCACAGGCCACTGGCTTCTCTGTGCACAAGACGCCCACAAGTTATTCACAATAGCTTGTGGGTAAGTTGTGGACAAATTGGGCGTTGTGGTCGTGCAACGCAGCCGTGCCGGCGTGTTTGGGGTGTGCATTCTGGGCTTTTTGCCTACAATAAAACCCCAACTATCGCAGTTGCCAAAGCTTGTTGGTTACGGGCGCGTCATCCGCTGACGCGCCCTTTTTTTTGTGTTTACTCGGGCTCCGACACAGGGGCCACGGGCTTGGGTTTTTGATGCAACACATCCGCAATTTCTCCATCATCGCGCACATCGATCACGGCAAGTCCACGCTCGCCGATCGCATCATCTCCCGCTGTGGCGGCTTGTCCGACCGCGAGATGAGCGAGCAGGTGCTGGACTCGATGGACATCGAAAAAGAGCGTGGTATCACCATCAAGGCGCAAACCGCCGCCTTGCAGTACAAGGCCCGCGATGGGCAGGTCTACAACCTCAATCTGATCGACACACCCGGGCACGTGGACTTCTCGTACGAGGTCTCGCGTTCGCTCTCGGCATGCGAAGGCGCGCTGCTGGTGGTGGACGCCAGCCAGGGTGTGGAGGCGCAAACCGTGGCCAACTGCTACACCGCGCTCGACTTGGGCGTGGAGGTGCTGCCCGTGCTCAACAAGATGGATCTGCCCAATGCCGATCCGGACAACGCCAAGGCCGAAATTGAGGACGTGATCGGCATCGATGCGACCGACGCCATTCCCTGCTCGGCCAAGACCGGCATGGGCGTGGAAGACATTCTGGAGGCGGTGGTGGCGCGCATTCCGGCGCCCAAAGGCAATCCCGACG
>CAMBOY010000154.1 GCA_945869245.1 Hydrogenophaga intermedia | reverse complement strand
CAAAGCGCGCCCGAAAACCCGGGTGGTGGGTGTCCACTTGCAGCGACGCCCCGGTTTCTGGGTCGGTCAATGTCACCAGGCCAATGTCGGGCCACTGGCGCTCCAGCGGGTCTACCAAGCGCACCGCCAACAAGTCGTGGCGGCGGCCCAGCTGGCCCAGGGGCCGCTCCCAACCGGGCGCGGAAATGAAGTCGGACACCAGCGCCACCGAGCAACGCCCGCGCATCAGGGCGTCGGCCCGCTGCACCAGCGTGGCCAGTTGGGTGCCGCGCCCACTGGGGCTGGCGGTGGGGCGCTCCAGCTCGCTCAGCAGGCGCAGCTGCTGCTCGCGTCCGGCGCGCGGAGGCAGCACCCGGGGCGCACTGCCCTCGGCCTCGTACACCACCGCGCCCACCCGGTTGCCGTGGCGCCCCATCCAGCGCGCCAGGGTCAGCACCACGTCGCGCATCAGCTCTTGTTTGCGCTGTGCGCCCGAGCCAAAGGCCTGCGACGGGCTGCGGTCGAGCAGCAGCCAAACCACCATGTCGCGGTCTTCGTGGAACACCCGCACATGCGGTGTGCCGTGGCGGGCGGTGACGTTCCAGTCGATGTGGCGCACATCGTCGCTGGGCTGGTATTCGCGCAGATCGGCCAAGTCCAAGCCGTGGCCGCGCTGGCGGCTGCGGTGGTCGCCTTGCAGCCAGCCGTCGAGCCGGCGCAGCACGGTCCATTCGGTGCGGCGCAGCAGCGCGTCGGCCTGCGCGGGCGCCAAGCGCACCGGCGCGGGCGGGGTTTCTGGAGCGGAACGGCGGCGCCACCACATGGTCGGCCCTTTAGGCGGCGCGTTGGGTCTGCAGCGGCTGGGCCGGTGCGGCCACTTGCGCCAGCACCTGATCCACCACCGCCTCGGGGCTCAGGCCCCGGCTTAGGCCTTCGTACGACAGCAGCACCCGGTGGCGCAGCACGTCGGCGGCGATGTCGCTCATGTCGGCCACCAGCGCGTAGCTGCGCCCGCGCATCAGCGCCAGAGCGCGCGCGCCTTCGACCAGCGCAATGGTGGCGCGCGGACTGGCGCCGTAGGTGATGCAGCCTTCCAGCGGCGCCAGACCATGGCGCGCCGGGTGGCGGGTGGCGCTGACCAGCCGCACCGCGTAGTGCACCAACGCGGGGTCCACATACACTTCGCGGCAGTGGCGCTGCATGGCGGCCAGCTCGTCGGTGCTGACCACCGCCTGCACCTGCACCGCCGGGCCGGTCACGCGCTCCACAATCACCGCCTCTTCTTCGTCGGTCGGGTAGTCCACCAGCACCTTCATCATGAAGCGGTCCACCTGGGCCTCGGGCAGCGGGTAGGTGCCTTCGGTCTCAATCGGGTTTTGCGTGGCCATGACCACAAAGGGGTGCGGCACGCGGTGGGTCTGGCCGGCAATCGTCACCTGGCGCTCTTGCATCACCTCCAGCAAGGCGCTTTGCACCTTGGCCGGCGCGCGGTTGATTTCGTCGGCCAGCAGCAGGTTGGCAAACACCGGCCCCAAGCTGGTGGAGAACTCGCCAGTGCCAGGGTGGTAAAGCCGGGTTCCCACCAAATCGGCCGGCACCAAGTCGGGCGTGAACTGGATGCGTTTGAATGCGCCCTGAATCACCTCGGCCAGGGTTTTGATGGTGAGTGTTTTGGCCAGGCCAGGCACCCCTTCAACCAATAGGTGACCGCCCGCCAGGGTGGCCACCATCACCCGCTCCAGAAAGCGGTCTTGGCCCACCACCACCCGCTTCACTTCATACAGAATGCGCTCCATGGTGAGCGCGGTGTGTTCGGCGGTGCTGGGAATGGACATAGGGTCTCCTTGCGGGTCAGAACGGGGGTTGCCCCACGGCGCCAGCGGCGTTTTCAATGGGCACGGCAAAGCCAATGCCCAAAAACGTGCGGTTGCGGGTGGGGTTGAGAATGCCGGTGACGATGCCCACCACCTCGCCATCGAGCGTGACCAGCGGCCCGCCCGAATTGCCGGGGTTGGCGGCGGCGTCGAACTGGATCAGATTGCTCAGCTCTTGCTGGCCGTCGGGCGACTGGAACGAACGCCCCAGCCCCGACACCACCCCGGCCGACACCGACGGGCCAATGCCAAACGGAAAGCCCACCGCCACCACGCCGTCGCCGGGGTTGAGATCGTGGGTGCTGCGCAGGGTGGCGGCCTCTAGGTCGTCTGGGATGCTGGCCGCCTGCAGCACCGCCAAGTCGTCCTTGGCCTGCACCCCCGTGACCTGAGCGGCCGATTCGCTGCCGTCGGCAAACACCACCACCAACTCGGCGCCGCCCTGCACCACATGCAGATTGGTCAAGATCACACCGCTGTCCACAATCACCACGCCCGTGCCTTCGCCGCGTTCCACCCGCTCGCCTTTGGCGTCGCGGCCATAGGCCAGCACCTGCACCACCGAGGGGCGAATGCGCTCGGCCGCGCGTGCTGTGGCCGATGGCAGCGTTTGTGTGCTCAGGGTGCGCAACACCGCCGCGTCGATGTCTTTTTGGGTCAATGGCGCGGGCCGCTGCGGGGCGCCCCACAGCGCCCACAGTACCAGGCACAACAGCACCGCCCAGCACGCCCACAGCAGCCCCGGGTGGCGCCAGCCAGCCCACGCGACCCACCGCCGCCGGGCACCGGCCACCGGGCCCGGCGGCGGCGTTGGCGCGCAAGCGGCTGGCGCAGACGACAGGCCAACATGGGGCGCCACCGCACCGCCAGACGCAGTCAGGCGCACCGGGGGGCGTTGAAGCATGGGCTGTCGCATGGTGGTTGGACGGTGGTGCACAAGCGGAGTCGCCACATAATGCCCCAAGGGTGGCCCGGGCTCAAGTGCCGATGCAAAAACCCCGCCGACCGCTGGCGCGTGCGGCCGGCAGGCCAATGCGGGACAATCTCGTCCCATGAAAGCCCCTGAACTGCTGCTCCCCGCCGGCACGCTGCAACGCATGCGCGCCGCCTACGACTTTGGTGCCGACGCGGTCTACGCCGGCCAGCCGCGCTACAGCTTGCGCGCGCGCAACAACGAATTCAAGCTCGAACAGCTGGCCACCGGCATTGCCGAGGCCAAGCAGCGCGGCAAAAAATTCTTTGTCACCAGCAACCTGATCGCACACAACGACAAAGTGCGCACCTACCTGCGCGACCTGCAGCCGGTGATCGAACTCAAGCCCGACGCCATCATCATGGCCGACGCCGGCCTGATCATGCTGGTGCGCGAACAAATGGAAAAAGGTCTGTGGCCCGAGGTGCCGATCCACCTGTCGGTGCAGGCCAACACCACCAACAGCGCGGCGGTGAAGTTCTGGCAAAAGCAAGGAGTCAGCCGCATCATCCTGAGCCGCGAGCTGAGCCTGGAAGAAGTGGCCGCCATCCGCAACGACTGCCCCGACATGGAGATCGAGGTGTTTGTGCACGGCGCGCTGTGTATTGCCTATTCGGGCCGCTGCCTGCTGAGCGGCTACTTCAACCGGCGCGACCCCAACCAGGGCACCTGCACCAACGCCTGCCGCTGGGAATACAAAACCCACAGCGCCGACACCGATGCCAACACCGGCGACGCAGTGCCCAGCCAGCGCCTGGACGGCTTCAACTTCGCCAACGAAGACGAAGAAGCCGCCAGCACCTTCTCGACCTGCGGCGGCGGCCAGCGCCACCCCGAGGCCGACAAGATTTGGCTGATCGAAGAAAAAGAGCGCCCGGGCGAGCTGATGCCGATCATGGAAGACGAGCACGGCACCTACATCATGAACAGCAAAGACCTGCGCGCGGTCGAATACGTAGAGCGTTTGGCCAAGATCGGTGTCGATTCGCTCAAGATCGAAGGCCGCACCAAGAGCCACTATTACGTGGCGCGCACCGCGCAGGTGTACCGCCGCGCCATCGACGACGCGGTGGCTGGTCGGCCCTTCAACCCCGAGCTGCTGCTGGAGCTAGAAGGTCTGTCCAACCGCGGCTACACCACCGGCCTGCTGGAGCGCCGGCCCAGCCAGGATTACCAAAACTACATCACCGGCCACTCCATGAGCCAGCGCAGCCAGTTTGTGGGCGAGGTGCTGCAGGTGCGCGAAGACGGCTGGGCGCGGGTGGAAACCAAAAACAAGTTCGCCGTGGGCGACACCATCGAAATCATCCACCCCAGCGGCAACCGCCAGGTGCAGATCGCGCAGATGCAAAACACCGATGGCCAGCCCATCGAAGTGGCGCAAGGCAATCCGGTGCAGGTGTGGATTCCGGTCAACGGCCCGGCTGAAGGAGCGCTGATCGCACGGATGGTGTGAGGGGTCGATGCCTCACCCACCCGTGAGGATGGGCAGGCCCTGCACCCGGGCAAAGTCTTGGTCGTGGGTGACCAAGGCTGCCGAGCCCATGTCAATCGCCGCTGCGAGCTGCAGGGCGTCGGGCAGCTTGAGGCCGTATTGCAACCGCAGTTGGGCGGCCAGGCTGGCCACCGGCACCGACAAGTCCACCAGCCGGCATTGGGCCAGGGTGCGTTCATAACGCTTGGCCAGCGCGGTTTGGCCAGCCTTGAATGGGCCAGTCAAGACCTCGGCCACAGTGATGGGGGTGATGGCGAGTTGCAACTGCCCACGTTGCGCCGCTTCAAACAAGCCCAGAAAGCGCGGGGCGAAGTCCGCATGGTCTTGCAGCAGGTAGATCCATGGCGCGGTGTCCACCAGCACGGTGCAGCCGTGCGTCAGCCCGCCCCAGAGCGCAGCGCTTGGCTGGGTGGCGCGTGTGCGCGTGGCCACGGCTCAGGCCTGCCATTCGTCGCGCAGCTCGGCCACGGCCTGTGCGGCGCCTTGGGGCCACAAGTCTCGGCCGCTGCCGCGCAAGGCGAGCAAGTTGGGGCGGTGCTGCGCCTGGGCGGCCTGCCACTGGTCCACCGGCACGACCACGGCCACCGGCTTGCCGTGGCGGGTGATGACGCTGCTGTAGCCGGCCAGCGCCTCAGAGGCGATGTGTGGCAGCTGGGCGCGGGCTTGTTCCAGCCCGTAGGGTGTGGCTTCGGTCATGGTGAACTCCAACTATTCTGTACAGACTGTACATAAAACATCTCTCGCTGTCGACAAACGAGGCAGCGCTGCACCAGCGGACGCGCGGTCGCCCCACGCGAGCAGGCCGGCCACCTGCGCTGGCAGCATAATGACGCGAACCTGCAGCCGACCCCCATCCGGGGGTCTGGGGTTCTCAATCGCACACCACCCGATGGCCACTCTGCCAGACCAGTCGTCCTTGTTCCGGTTCTTGCCGATTGGAGCGTTTCGAACGTCGGCCACGGGCGAGATGGTGTGTGCCAATCCGGCGTTGGTTCGCCTGTGTGGCTTTCCCGACGAGTCCACCATGCTGTCTGTGGTGAACAGCGGCGATGGGGATTGGTACGCGCAGCCAGGCCAGCGCGCCTTGTTTCGCGAGATGTTGGAGCGCGACGGTGTGGTGCGGGGCCTGGTGTCTGAGGTGGTGCGCCCTGGCGATGGCTCCCGTCTATGGGTCAGCGAAAACGCCCACAGCGTGTGCGACGCGGCTGGCGAGCTGCTGTACTACGAGGGCACGATTGAGGACATCACCGCCCAGGTGGAGGCACAACAGGCCATTGCGCGCAGCGAGCAACAGCTGAGCTTGCTCACCTCACAGATTCCGGGCGTGGTGTTTGTGGTGCACATCACCCCCGACGGTCGGCGCCAATACCGCTATGTGAGCGCGGGCCTGCGCGAGGTGTATGGCATCGAACCCGCCGATTTGATGCGCGACCCCATGCTGATGGCGCGCCACCGCCACCCAGACGACAAAGAACCCTTGCAACAGAACCTGAAACAGGTGTTTGCTGGCGATGCCAATCTGGTGGACGAATACCGCATTGTGCTGGCTGGCGGGCGGGTGAAATGGTTGATGCGCCGATCGTCCAAGGTGTCGGACGATGCCACCGGGCAGTTGCGTGTCGGCTTGCTGCTGGATATCACCGACCGCAAACAGGCGGAGCTGGCGTTGCAAGAAAGCGAGCAGCGCTGGAAGCTGGCACTGGAAGGCTCTGGCGACGGTGTGTGGGACTGGAATCTGCTCACGGGTGAGGAGTTTGTGTCGCCTCGCTTGAAGTCGATGTATGGATTTGACCCGGACGCGGACTTGGACTGGGGACGAGAGCTGGACGCCCGCACCCACCCGGACGATGTGGCCGGCATGCAGGCCGATCGCTTGGCCCATTACGAGGGCAGAGCGCCGGTGTACCGCAATGAGCACCGCGTTCGCTGCACGAACGGCCAGTGGAAGTGGGTGCTGTCGCGCGGCATGGTGATTGGCCGCGATGAGAGCGGACGCCCCACCCGCATGGTGGGCACCCACACCGACATCACCCCGATCAAGGCGGCTGAGGCGCACCAGCGCGAGCTGGAGGCTTTGTTGCGCGAGTCACAAAAAATGGAGGCGATAGGCACGCTGGCCGGCGGTGTGGCGCACGATTTCAACAACCTGCTGGCGGTGATTCTGGGCAATCTGGAGCTGGCGCGAGCGGAAGTGGGCGCCAGCAGCGGAGCGCAAGAAAGCTTGCGTGAAATGCACCGGGCGGCCTTGCGCGCCAGGGAGTTGGTGCAGCAAATTTTGGCGTTCAGCCGGCGCCAGCCACAGGAGTTGAAGTGCCAAGCCCTAGAGCCGCTGGTGCAGGAGTCTTTGCGGCTGCTGCGCTCACTGCTGCCCACGGGTGTGCGCCTGAACACGCAGTTGAACGCCAGCGATCTTCACGTGTTGGCCGACGGGACACAGATTCAGCAGGTGTTGATGAACCTGTGCACCAATGCCTGGCAAGCCATGGATCAGCCCACCGGCGAGATCACGGTGGCGGTGGATCGCACGGTGGTGGATGCGCAGCAGGCGTTGCACCTGGACGCCATTGCAGCCGGCGCCTATGCCCGCCTGAGTGTGTCCGACACCGGCAAGGGCATGGACGAGAGCACCCGACGCCGAATCTTCGAACCCTTTTTCACCACCAAGGCACTGGGCAGTGGCACAGGCTTGGGTTTGTCGGTGGTGCACGGCATTGTCAAGTCGCACAGCGGCGCCATTGCCGTCCACAGCGAACCGGGCCAAGGCTCGCGTTTTGACGTGTACCTGCCAATCTCTGAAACCAATGCGGCGGCCCCAGCTGAAGACGCGCTGAGCCCGGAACCGGCCGCGGACCTGCCCGGCCAAGGCCGGCATGTGGTGTATGTGGACGACTACGAGGCCATGGTGTTTTTGGTCAACCGCCTGTTGACCAAGAGCGGCTATCGCGTGACCACCTTTGTATCGGGCCAAGAAGCCCTGGCGTGGTGGCGAACCACCGATGAGCGGGTGGACCTGTGGGTGACGGATCAGAACATGCCGGAAATCAACGGCGTGGAACTGGCGCGCGGCGTGCGGGCGGTGTGGCCCCTGCAGCGGGTGGTGATTGTGTCGGGCACGGTGGACGATTCGCTGCTGGAGCAAGCCCATGCGGCGGGGGTGGAGTCGGTGTTGGGCAAACAAACCAGTATCGAGGCCTTGAGCCAAGAGATTCACCGCTTGCTGGGCGCCTA
>CAMBOY010000153.1 GCA_945869245.1 Hydrogenophaga intermedia | reverse complement strand
AACCGGTGGGCAAGCTCATCGTATTTTTCAGGTAACGTTCTTGTCATGCGAACCGACCCGACATTACACCACCTGTGGCAACAGCTCAATGCCACGGTGGTCGGCAAACCCGACACGATCCGACTCACCTTGGTGTGCCTACTCGCCGGTGGCCACCTGCTGCTTGAAGACCTGCCAGGCGTGGGCAAGACCACCCTGGCCCAGGCCCTAGCGCGCAGCCTGGGCTGGCAGTTTTCGCGGGTGCAGTTCACCGCCGACCTGATGCCCAGCGACCTGCTGGGTGTGTCGGTGTACGAGCCGGCGCAACAGCGCTTTGTGTTCCATCCCGGGCCGGTATTCGCCCAAGTGCTGCTGGCCGACGAAATCAACCGCGCCAGCCCACGCACCCAAAGTGCGTTGCTCGAAGCGATGGAAGAACAACAAGTCTCGGCCGACGGCACCACCCACCCGCTGCCGCAGCCCTTTGTGGTGATCGCCACCCAAAACCCGCTGGAGCAGCACGGCACCCACCCCTTGCCCGAATCCCAGCTCGACCGGTTTTTGATGCGCCTGAGCTTGGGCTACCCCGACCGCACAGCCGAGCGCGCCCTGCTCACCGGCCAAGACCGCCGCAGCCTGCTGGCCGAACTGCTGCAGCAGGTAAGCCACAGCCAATGGGCCATGTGGCAAGCGCAGGTGCAGGCGCTGCACGCCAGCGACGCGCTGCTGGACTACCTGCAAGACCTGGTGGACGCCACCCGGCGCACCCAGGCGCTGCAGCAAGGCCTGTCGCCACGCGCGGCGCTGTCGCTGCTCAAGGCGGCGCGCGCCCACGCCTGGCTGGAAGGCCGCGACTACGTGGC
Organism: Hydrogenophaga intermedia; assembly: GCA_945869245.1. GTDB lineage: Bacteria > Pseudomonadota > Gammaproteobacteria > Burkholderiales > Burkholderiaceae_C > Hydrogenophaga > Hydrogenophaga intermedia_B. Next base: position 6,719 of record CAMBOY010000153.1, on the reverse strand, counting down.
GCCACAAGACCTGGCCGTGGTGTGGCTGGCCTGCACCGCCCACCGCGTGCGGGCGCTGGGCGCCGCCCCGCAGCGCATCAGCGACGCCCTGCAGCAGTTGCTGCAACACACCCCGCTGCGTTGACACCATGGTCATGCGCGCTGGGCCTGTGCAGACCGTGCGGCGCTGGTGGCTGGCGCGCCAGGCGCCCAGCGCCACATTGACCTTGCACCACCGCAATCTGTACATCCTGCCCACCCGCATGGGCTGGATGCTGGGCGCCACCTTGCTGCTCTTGCTGGTGGCCAGCATCAACGACCAGCTCAACCTGGGCTACATGCTCACCTTTTGGCTGCTGGGCATGGCGGTGGTGGGCATGCACCTGACCCATGGCAATGCGCGCGGCCTGCAGTGGACCGCTCCCACCCACACCCTGCACGGCCACGCTGGCGACGCGCTGCCTGCGCCGTTGCAGGTGCACAACCCAAGCCGGCGCAGCGCGTGGGCCATCGGCCTGGGCTGGCACGGCGGCGCTCTGCAGTGGCACGACGTGGGGCCTGGCACGCAGACCCTGCCGCTGGCCTGGACAGCGGCGCGGCGTGGCCGGCACACGCTGCCGCCACTCAAGCTAGAAACCCGCTACCCGCTGGGTGCTTTTCGCGCCTGGGCCTGGTGGCGTTTGCCGACCGAGGCGCTGGTCTACCCAGCGGTGGAAGCCGACGCACCACCCTGGCCGTCGGCCCGCACCACGGGCTCCGACACTGAGGGCGATGCACCCGCTGCCCGGGACGAGGCTGGCCTGCGCGACCAACTGCGGCCCTTTCGCCAGGGCGACACGCCGCGCGACATCGCCTGGAAAAAATCGGCCAGCGCGCTGTCGCTCGGCCCCGCGCACTGGATCAGCCGCGAGCGCGACGCCGCGCCGCGTGGGCGACTGTTGCTGGAGCCCGCCATGACCGGCCTGGCCGATCCCGAAGCCGCGCTCAGCCGCTTGTGCGCCTGGGTGCTGCGCGCCGACGCGCTGGGCATCGACTACGGGCTGCGCCTGGGTGCCCACACCATCGCGCCGTCGAACGGCGAAGCGCACCGCCACGCCTGCCTGGAGGCACTCGCGCTGTGCTGACCGCCGCCCTGCCCCGCGCGCTGCCGCGCGAATCGCGCGACACCCTGTTTTTACTGGCGGTGATTGGCTGGATCGTGCTGCTGCAGGCGCCCTATCTGCCGCCCTGGACCACCGCCTGGGCCTGTGTGGTGCTGCTGTGGCGAGCAACAGGCGCCTGGCGCCAGCGGCCGCTGCCGGGCCGCAGCTGGACCACGCTGGCGCTGGCACTCACCATCGGTGGCAGCTACCTCTACCACGGCACCCTGATTGGCCGTGAGGCGGGGGTGGGCCTGATCGTCATGCTGCTGGTGCTCAAAACGCTCGAACTCAAAGCCCAGCGCGATGCCACCGTGGTGTTCTTTCTCGGCTTCTTCACCCTGGTGACGCAGTTCTTCCACAGCCAGTCGCTCGGCACCGCGCTGGGCATTGGGGTGGCGCTGTGGGGACTGATGACCGCGCTGGTACAAGGCCAGCGCCCAGTGGGCGCGCCCAGCTTGTGGGCGTCGGCGCAACAGGCCGCCAGGATGGCGCTGCTGGCCGCACCGCTCATGGCCCTGCTGTTCACCCTGTTTCCGCGCCTGCCGCCGCTGTGGGGCATGAACGGCCAGGGCATGTTGGGGCGCACCGGCTTGTCTGAGCAAATGACGGTGGGAGACATCGCCGCACTGGCCAACCACGACCGCATCGCTCTGCGGCTGCGCTTCCTCGACACAGCACCCGACCCGCAACAACTCTATATGCGCGGGCCGGTGCTCAGCCGCTTTGACGGCCGGCAATGGTCGCCCGCATTGCCCAGCTTTGGCGGCGATCAGCGGCTGCAATCGGAGCTGCGCACCGCAGGCCCTGCGTTGCGCTACGAGGTGCTGCTGGAGCCGCACCGCCAGCGCTGGCTGCCCACCCTGGAAGCCACCGCCAGCGCGCCCGAGGGCACAGGGCTGCTGCCGCGCATGAACGCCGAGCTGCGCTGGCTCAACGAAGGCCCGGTGACCGAGACCAGGCGCTACCAGGCGCAAGCCCACCTGGACCACCGCCACGGCCCCGTGGCACCGGTGCTGGGGCTGCAAGACTATCTGGAACTGCCGCCCGGCTTCAACCCGCAAACCCTGGGCTGGGCCCAACAACTGGCGCGGCAAGTGGGCGTCGCACCCAACCGCGCACAAGCGCTGGTAGACCTGGCGCTGGCCACCCTGCGCACCGGCGGCTACGCCTACAGCCTGTCGCCCGGCGTGTTCGGCCAACACACCGCCGACGAGCTGTGGTTTGGCCGCAAAGTGGGTTTCTGTGAACACTACGCCTCGGCCTTTGTGGTGCTGATGCGGGCGCTGGACATTCCAGCGCGGGTGGTCACCGGTTACCAAGGTGCGACACTCAACCCGCTGGACGGCCTGTGGGCGGTGCGCCAACGCGACGCCCACGCCTGGACCGAGGTGTGGATGGCCGGGCGCGGCTGGGTGCGGGTCGACCCCACGGCTGCGGTGGCACAGTGGCGCACCAGCTCCGCCGAGCGGCTGAGTACGCCCACCGCGCTGGGCACCGCGGTCAACGCGCTGCACCCCGCACTGGCGGCGCAGCTGCAAGCCTGGTGGGAATCCCTGGACAGCCGCTGGACGCTCTGGGTGCTGGACCACAACAGCCGCCGCCAGCTCGACTGGCTGCGGCAGTGGGGCTGGCACGACGTGTCGATCGACAGCCTGTGGCGGGTATTGGCCGGCGCCTGTGCGGTGCTCAGCTTGGCCGCACTGGCGCTGCTGCTCTGGCGCCCACCGCGCCGGCCGCGCGACCCCTGGCTGCGCTTGCTGGAACGGGCACGCCACCAGATGCGCCGCAGCGGCGTGGTGGTCGCGCCCCACAGCCCTCCGGCGGCCATGGCGCAGGCCTGGCGGCGTGGACGGAGCACCACGTCCGGGCCCGATGCTGTGACGCAATGGCTGCAAGCCATGGAAACGCAGCGTTACAGCGGCGCGCCCGACACCACACTGGCTACACTGCAACAACAGTTTCGACGGCTGCACTGGCCACCACCCATTTCTCGCCCATGACACACTCCCCCTGGCCCCTGCGGGCGCTCGCCATCGGCTTGGCCGCGTCATTCTGCGGCGCCGCATTGGCCGCCAACAAAGCCCCCACACCCACACCGGCCTTTGCCAGCGCGGCGCTCGACGCCTTGTCCAACGAGATTGCCAGCGCCCACACATTGGACGCGAGCTGGGTGCGCCAGCAACTGGCGGGGGCACGGCATCTGCCACGGGTGCGCCAATGGGTGCTCCCCGCACCAGCGGGCACCGCCAAAAACTGGAACGTCTACCGCGACCGCTTCATCGAACCGCGTCGGCTGCAAGCGGCCCAGCGCTTCTGGCAACAACACGCCGGCGCACTGGCCAGGGCCGAACAGCAATACGGCGTGCCGGCGAGCTTGATTGTTGGTGTGATCGGTGTCGAAACCTTCTATGGCCAACACATGGGGCAACACCGGGTGCTGGACGCGCTCACCACACTGGCGCTGGACTTTCCGCCGGCACACCCGCGCGCAGCGGCCCGCCAGGCCTTTTTTCGCCAAGAGCTGGGCGAACTGCTGCGCCTGGGTCAGCAAGGACAGGTCGACATCCAGCGGCTGCGCGGCAGCTACGCCGGTGCCGTGGGCTGGCCCCAGTTCATGCCCAGCAGCTGGGCCAAATATGCGGTCGATTTTGACGGCGATGGGCGCATCGACCTCCTCAACAGCCCGGTCGACGCCATCGGCTCGGTGGCCCATTACTTCCAGGCCTTTGGCTGGCAAACCGGCCTGCCCACCCATTGGAGCGTGACCGTGCGCGCCAGCGGCGAGCCCTTGCAAACCCTGCTCAAGCCCGACATCGTGCCGACGTTTTCCTTCGCGGACATGGAGCGTTTGGGCGCTGTCCCCGCGCCTGCGGCACGCGAACACAGCGGCCCACTGGCCCTGGTGCTGCTGGAGAACGGCGGCCAAGCGCCCCACTATGTGGCTGGCTCACAAAACTTCTACGTGGTCACGCGCTACAACTGGAGCAGTTACTACGCGCTGGCGGTGATCGAACTGGGCGAACGCGTTCGGGCAATAGTGCCGAAAGAAAACGCCACACTGGCCCGCCCATGAGCCACAATTTGCACTTTTGTAGTAACTGAATCGCCAAAGTGCCATGAGTGAACTCGACCACGACGCGCTGCTGCAGCCCATCAGCGAAGACCTGCCCTGCGGCGAAGACATGCAGTTTTCCGCCGAGTTCGACAGCATCCGGGATATGCGCCGGGCCGACGATCCGACACTCGATCAAGGCGTGTGGGTGCGCGACCTCAAGGTGGCCGATTTTGTTGGGGTGCGCGCCCTGACTCTGCGCCTGCTGCGCGAGCGCAGCAAAGACTTGCGCCTGTGCGGCTGGCTCACCGAGGCGTGCTCGCGCATCGACGGATTTGCCGGTATGGCCCAAGCGCTGGGCCTGACCACCGCCTTGTGCGACGCCTACTGGGACAGCGTCTACCCGCTGCCCGACGGCGACGATCAAGATGAGCGCATCGGCAACCTGAACTGGTTGCTCAAGCAAGTCGAAGACTTGGCTGCAACCCTGCCGCTGATCGCCAACGGCCCGCTGCAGCCTGGCCGCCGCAGCATCGAATCGACCCGCGCGACCACACCGAGCGACGACGACAGCGAACACCGGCGCCAAGCCGAGGAACTGCAAACAGCGATCCAGAAAACCCCAGGATCGCGCATCCTCGGGCACATGCAATCGGTGCAAGCGGCGTTCGACCAACTGGTGATCTTGCAGCAAGTGATCGACAACAAACTGCCCGACGACGGCCCGTCTTTTTCGGCCGCGCGGCAATCGCTAGGCGACACCTTGCACCTGCTCAAGCGCATCGCCAAAGAAAAAGGCCTGGTAGAGACCAACGCTGTGGACAGCGGTGCGTCGGCGACTGAGCCCGAGGCCGCCGCTGCCAACACCAGCCCAAGCCAAGTGGTCCAAGGCCCCTTGCAGAGCCGGGCCCAAGCCCTGCAGCAGCTGCGCCAGGTGGCGGCCTACTTCCGCCAGACCGAACCCCACAGTCCGGTGGCCTATTTGGCCGAAAAGGCCGCGCGCTGGGGCGAAGTGCCCCTGCACGACTGGCTGCGCACCGTGGTCAAAGACCCCGCCGTGCTCAACAACTTGCAAGAGCTGTTGGGTGTCGAGCCGCCCGGCTCATCGGACAGCGAACCCTATTGAGACGCGGCGCGCCATGCGCCGCACCGCTCAGGGCGTGACCCGTACCTCGATGCGGCGGTTGCGGGCTCGGTTCTCGGGCGTGTCGTTGGCCACCAAGGGCTGGTCTGGCCCCAAGCCGGAGGCGGTGATCAGCGTCGCTGGCACCTGCTGCTCCACCAAGTAACGCCGCACCGATTCGGCGCGCGCGCGGCTGAGCGCCACATTGGCGGCCCGCGCGCCCGAAGCGTCGGTGTGGCCAATCACCTGCACGCGCTGGCCCTCCAGCGCGCGCAGCACCGGCACCAGTTCGTCCAACACCGATCGGCCCTGGGTGGTCAGCACCGCGCTGCCGACCTCAAACTCAACGATCTTGCCTTGCAACACACGGTCGATGCGCGCCTGGGGCGCCGCCCCCGCCAGCAAACCGTTTTGCACGGTGTACGTGGGGTTGAGTTTGGCCTTGACGCTTTGCTCAATCTGCGTCGCGGTGTCGGCGCTTTCCACCTCACCGAGCAACTCGACCCGATTGCCCGCGATGCGCAACTGGCCTTTGCTGATTTTTTTCAACTCGGGCGTGATGAGCTTTTGGACGTTCTCCGACCAATTGGGTGGCGTGGTGGTCTCCGCCACCCCCAACTGGTCCACCACCCGCGCACCATAGAGGGCGCGCACCTTGCCCAGAATCGCTTGTCGGGTCGCCTCGTCGGGCACCACGCCCGAGACCACCACCGGGCCCTCGGTCGCACCGGCCGCCAACGCCACACCCAAGAGCCAGGCGGCCACAGCCACTTTGATCGGACCAGACTTGCACGCCATGCTTAGGCTCCCAAAAACGCTTCTTGAAAGGTGCGGCGCACCTGTACCAGCGACATGCTGGGTTGCTGCAAATAGCTGGAAAACTTCTTTAAGCCGTAGTCGTTGTCCAGGTACGAGCGCACCCAATCGGTGTCATCGATCGGAATAAAAACCTCCGGGCTGTGCCGGGTGTCCATCAGCGCTTGCAGCACCGCCGGCGAGCCGGCGGAGAAACACACCCGCAGACCCCCTTCGTCGTCCATGGTGGCGGGCAGGATCACCGTCAAGTCCAAACCCTTGTTGCCCACAAACAGGGCAATCAAGTCCATCCACCAGGCGGCAAACAAGGGCCTGGCCCAAATGGTCTTGGGCAGAGGCAGCACAATGCCTTTGTCCACCTCTTGCGGGCGAGCGTCCACCAGCGGCTGCAGCAACAATCCCAAGGCCAGCAGCAGCTGGCGCACCTGCTCCATGCCACCGTCAATATTGAGTGTTTGGCTGAAACTGGCCAAGCTGGTTTGGCCAATAAAGGCTTCGTACTCCCGCCCCAGCAACACCGCGTCACCCGCGCCCGGGGCGGTGGCCGACTGCAGGTTCTGCAAACAGGTGTAGGCGTCGTCCTCGCTGGCGCTGACCGCACTGCGCA
>CAMBOY010000152.1 GCA_945869245.1 Hydrogenophaga intermedia | reverse complement strand
CACCTCACCGCGACACTCGTCAGCAACGACAAGGCGTTTCTTCAGGTGGCGCGTTTGCGCGTGCAGGATTGGACCTTGCCCGCCAGCGCGTAAGGCCCAAGCGGCACCCTCACCCCAGTACCCACCCCAACGCCATCAGCCCGCCCATCAACACCGGCTGGTGCAGCAGGTAATAACTGAGACTCCAGCGCCCCATCAGCGCCAAGCCATGGCCAACACTCCCTTGCAGGCGCCAGTCCAGCCACTGCGGGCGGTGGCGCAGGGCCCACTGGCCGGCGGCCATGCCCCACCACACCGCCGCCAGCCAGGGCAGCAAGGGCACGTAGTCTTCGGTGATGGGCAGGCGGCTGACCAGGCCCAGCCAGTTCAGCGCCGGGGTGTTGAACACCTCCAGCGCCGGCGTGGCGGCCACCCAGGCCGGGCCGGCGATTTTGGCCAACCAGCTCATGCCCACCGCTGCCGCGCCCAACGGCCACAGCCAAGCGCCCCAGCCGGCGCTCAGGCGCGCCACGATCAGCATCACCGCGATGCCGTGCAGCACGCCAAAGTAAATGAAGCTGTTGGGAAACACCAGCATCGAGCCTGCAGTGACGAGCAGCGCCGCCCCCGCCACCTGCGCCCAGCGGCGCCAAAAGCGTGGCCAGGCCACGCCCTGAGCCATCGCCACCGCTTGCGACAGCCCGGCGGTGAACAAAAACAGGCTCACGATGGCGGTGCGCTGCCAGGTCCACACCGGGTCGCGGTGAAAGTCTTGTGCGATCCAGCCAAAATAATTGAGATCAAACGCCAGGTGATAGGCCGTCATCCACAGCATGGCCAGCGCCCGCAGTTGGTCTATGCCGCTGAACCGCACACCGCCCGAGCCCATATCAAACGCCCCCGGCCTGCGCGTGTATGCGCAGCAGCAGCTCGCTCAGCGCCTCGGGCTCGCTGATCATCGGGTCGTGCCCGGTGGCCAGCTCGAACAACTGCCAGCCGGGCTCGCTGCGCACCCGGCGGCGGGCTGCGTCGATGGTGCCCAGCGGCGGATGGGTGCAGTCAATAAAGGTGTGTGGCACCGCCCACACCAGCGCCGGGTCAAATTGCAGCGGCTCTTGGTAAATGCCAAAGGGCTGCGGCGTCTGGCGGCGGTTCACCCAGTCGCGGTCGGCGCCACTCAGACCAAACACCGACGCATCCGGTGGCGGAAAACTCAAGCCCCCGCTGGCCTGCCCCTCGGCCACCCGCTTGGCCACGGTCTCGGGCGTGTGGGGTGTGCTCCAGCTGTTGCCGGGCTCGGGAATGCCGGCGTCCAGATACACCAGGTGCTTCAGCAAGCCGGGGTGGGCGCGCTGCAGCCGGTCGGCCGCACAAGTGATCAGGTTGCCCGCGTAGCTGTGGCCCACCAGCACCACGCTGGCCAGTTCCTCGGCTTCGATCAGGCCCACGATGTCTTGCACATGGGTGGCAATCGTGATGTCGCGGCTGAGCAGGTGCGCGCGTTCGCCCACACCGGTCAGGGTAACGGCGTGCGCCTCGACCCCGGCCGCGCGCAGCCGGGGCAGCACCCGGCGCCAGCACCAGGCGCCGTGCCACGAACCGTGCACCAGCACCACGGCGGGGGCTGCGCCAGCGGCGGTGTGTGGCGGCAAGGCGGCGGGGGACTGTTCAGGCACGGGGCTTCTCCGGGACAATAGCGGGTTGCGCATTTTTCTGGACGCCCATGCTACCCCACCACATTGAACTGCTGGCCCCCGCCCGCGACGCCGACATTGGCATCGAAGCCATCAACCATGGCGCGGACGCGGTCTACATCGGCGGGCCCTCGTTTGGCGCGCGTGCCACCGCCGACAACTCGGTGCAAGACATTGCCCGGCTGGCCCGCTATGCGCACCGCTTCAACAGCCGCATCTTCGTGACCATGAATACGATTCTGCGCGACGACGAGCTGGAGCCCGCCCGCCAACTGGCCTGGCAGCTGTATGACGCCGGGGTGGACGCGCTCATCATCCAGGACATGGGCCTGCTGCAGATCGACATGCCGCCGCTGCAGCTGCACGCCAGCACCCAAACCGACATCCGCACCCCTGAAAAAGCGCGGTTTTTGCAAGACGCGGGCCTGAGCCAAATTGTGCTGGCCCGCGAACTCACGCTGGCGCAAATCGCCGACATCGACCGCGCCCTGGGCCCGCACGACACGCCTGGGCGCGCGGTGCTGGAGTTCTTTGTGCACGGCGCACTGTGTGTGGCCTATAGCGGCCAGTGCTTCATCAGCCACGCCCACACCGGGCGCAGCGCCAACCGGGGCGACTGCAGCCAGGCCTGCCGCCTGCCCTACGAGGTCAAAGACGCGCAAGGCCGCATCGTGGCGCACGACAAACACGTGCTGTCCATGAAGGACAACAACCAAAGCAACAACCTGCGCGAGATCATCGACGCCGGCGTTCGCAGCTTCAAGATCGAGGGCCGTTACAAAGACATGGCCTATGTCAAAAACATCACCGGCCACTACCGTGTGCTGCTGGATGAGATTTTGGAAGAACGCCAACACAGCGGCACGCCGCTGGCCCGCAGCTCCAGCGGCGAATGCACCCTTTTCTTCCAGCCCGACCCGAACCAGAATTTCAACCGCGAATTCACCGACTACTTTGTGCAGGGCCGCAAAGAAGACATTGGCGCGTTTGACACCCCCAAAAACCCCGGCCAGCCCATTGGCTGGGTCAGCCGCGTGCACGACGACCACCTAGAACTCACCACCGACGACGCCAGCGCCGAACTGCACAACGGCGACGGCCTGTGCTACTACGACCTGCAAAAAGAACTGGTGGGCCTGCAAATCAACCGCGCCGAGGCCGCTGGCGCCAAAGGCGTGTGGAAGCTCTGGCCCAAAGACCCGATGCCCGGCTTCAAAGACTTGCGCAAAGGCGTCATCGTCAACCGCAACCGCGACATGAACTGGGTGCGCACGCTGGAGAAAAAATCGGCCGAGCGCCGCATCGGCGCCTGGGTGGCGCTGAACGAGGCCGATGGCGGCCTGCAACTGACCCTGACCGACGAAGACGGCCACAGCGCCAGCGCCCAACTGAATGGCCCGCTGCAGCTGGCCAAAGACCCGGCCCAAGCCGAGGCCAAACTGCGCGAACAGCTGGCCCGCCTGGGCGACACCGTGTTTGCACCGCTGGACGTGAGCCTGAGCCTGAGCCAGCCCTGGTTTGTGCCGGCATCGCAACTCAACGCGCTGCGCCGTGAGGCCGCCACCGCGCTCGAATCGGCCCGCGCCGCCGCCTGGCAGCGCTTGCCGCGCGCCACCCCGGTGCAGCCGCCCGCGCCCTACCCGGAAGACACCCTCACCTATCTGGCCAATGTGTTCAACCACAAGGCGCGCGACTTTTATGCCCAACACGGCGTCCAGGTGATTGCGTCGGCCTACGAGGCGCACGAAGAAGAAGGCGAGGTCAGCCTCATGATCACCAAACACTGCGTGCGCTTTTCATTGAGCCTGTGCCCCAAACAGGCCAAAGGCGTCACCGGCGTGCAAGGCACCGTCAAGGCCGAGCCCATGCAGCTCATCAACGGCAAAGAAAAACTCACCCTGCGCTTTGACTGCAAACCCTGCGAAATGCATGTGGTCGGCAAGATGAAGCGCAGCGTGCTGCAAGCCGCCGCCGAAAGCCCGGTCACCTTTTACAAACGCCGCCCGAGCGCTGTGGGCGCACACTAAAAACAGACCGAAAGCCCCGTCATGCGAAGCCCCATCACCACGGTCGACATCGACCGCAGCGACACCTGGACCCGCTACAAAAAAGGCCTGTGCGACAGCTGCCAGGCCAACTGCTGCACCATGCCGCTGGAAGTCAAGCTCAGCGACCTGCAGCGCCTGGGGCTGGTGGACGACTTTGAAGCCAACGAAATCGACCCGCGCCAGATTGCGCTGCGCCTGCAAAAAGCCAAGGTGGTGGAGCGCTACAACGCCAAAAGCGACAAGTTCACCATGCTGCGCCGCGCCGACGGCGACTGCCAGTATCTGGACGAACGCACCCGCCGCTGCACGGTGTACGCCGACCGCCCCGACACCTGCCGCCTGCACCCGCAGGTAGGCCCCCGGCCCAACTACTGCCCCTACGGCGCCAAGCGGCCGGCGCGCTGAGCCTGCGGGCCTTGGGTGTTGACGCCCGCATCGCTGCGGGCTACTGTGGCGCTTCACACCAACACAGGGAGGCACCCATGTCATCAACACCCACCGCCTGGCTGCTCGCAGCCGCATGCGCCGCGCTTGCCGGCTGCGAAACCACCGGCCCGCAGGTCAACGTGAACTCCGCCGCTGGGGCCAGCGAGGTGGCCTGCAGCGTGGGCGCCGACAACCCGCAGCGCACCGTGCGCATTGAGGCCTGGCGCGGCTTCGAAGCCAATGTGGCCGGCTACACCACCGAGCGCGTGTGCCAGCGCCTGGCCGAAGTGGGCCAAGGCTTGCTGGCCCAGCAAGCGGCGGTGCGCTTTGAGGTGATGGGCCAAGTGCGGGTGCACGCCGATCTGGGCCCTGCCGACAACAGCGACATGGCCAACACGGGCGCGGTGCCAGCCCATACCGTGCGCTTGGTGGTGGTGGACGCACTCATCCAGTGTGGCAGCACCAACGCCCCCACCGGCGGCTTCATTCGCGGCTGTGCGCCGCGCATCGGGCAACCGGTGGTGTTTTTGAACCGCGCTGTGTTTGGCGACAGCACACCCGAATGGATCACCTGGGCGCACGAACTCGGCCACACCGTGGGCCTGCGCCACCCCGACGACGTGCGCCCGCCCACCGCGTCTCAGCGGCTCATGACCTATATGCCCCTGCCCGACTCCACCAGCCTCACCGCCAGCGAATCCCCGCGCTACGCCCAGCTCGGCACACCGCAGCCGGGCTCGGGCAGCGGCGCCGCCGTGGGCGTGGTGCCCGACAACCTGCCCCCCATCAACGTGGCGCAACTCATCCCCTTCATCCTCGCCACCGGCCAGCACGGTGTGCCCTTGCAGCAGCTGCAACACCTGAGCGACGCCGAGCTGCTGACCCTGCGCGCGCTGTTGGAGCCCGCCGCCCAGATCGACAACCCGGCGCTCAAGCAGCTCAGCCTGCCGCTGCGCATCAACGCCCTGGTGCCGCTGGCCGAGCTGGGCCGCGACCAGGCCCAGGCCTATGTGCGCGACTACCTGCTGCGCCAAACCGACGCCGCCAGCCTGGACCTGCGCCGCTACGGCCTGTGGGCGCTTGGGCGCGGCCAGCAACGCCACCCCACCGACGCCACCCGCCAGTTTTTGCAACAAGCCGGCCAGCCGGGCTTTTGGTGTGCCGCCCCGGGGGCAGACACAGCCAGCTGCCAAGCCCTGGCCAGCGCCGCCACCAAAGCACAGCGCAGCGCCGGCGTCAAGCCCAACAGCCCCACCGACACCCCCACCAGCCCCACCCGGCGCTGAGCCCGGCCCATACTTATGCCCATGGACTGTGCACCGACCTGTGGAAAACCCCTAGGACATCTGCCCAAAGCCGCGCCGCCATTGGCCTGCCACGCCGTGCCCAAAAAACAGGCAGCCGCATGAACCCACCCCTGCGCCTGCTGTGGCAAGACGAACACGCCGTCGCCATCCACAAACCCGCCGGCTGGCTGGTACACCGCACCGGGCTGGACGCTGGCGAGACCCGCTTTGTGGTGCAAACCCTGCGCGACCAGCTCGGCCAACGCGTGTTTCCGGTGCACCGGCTCGACAAAGGCACCTGCGGCGTGCTGCTGCTGGCCCTGCACAGCGACGCCGCCCGCGCCCTGGCCCAAGCCTTTGAGGCCCACCGCGTGCACAAACGCTACATCGCCCTGGTGCGCGGCTGGGCGCCCAACAGCACCGAGGTGCAGCACCCGCTGCGCCCCGACGACGCTGCGCCCGACGCCCCCGCCCAGCCCGCACACACCCAATTCACCCGCCTGGCCCGGCTCGAACTGCCCGAGCCCAGCGACAGCCGCCACCCCAGCACCCGCGCCAGCCTGGTGCTGGCCGAGCCCCACACCGGCCGGCGCCACCAAATACGCCGCCACCTCAAACACATCAGCCACCCCATCGTGGGCGACGCCACCCACGGCAAAGGCCCACTCAACCGCTGGTGGGCCCAGCGCCTGGGCCAACAACGCCTGTGGCTGCACGCGCTGTCGCTCACCGTGCCCCACCCCGCCAGCGGCGCGCCCCTGTACCTGCACAGCGGCTTGAATCTACAAGCCCAGCCCAGCAATGGCACAGCCCCTGGCACCACACCCTGTCCCGACCTGCAAGCCTGGCAACACGTCCTCGCCCTGCCCTGGCTGCCACCCGGCCTGCCCGCCACACACCCATAATCCTTGCCCCATGGACATCACCACACTCTTTCCCTTCGGTTGGCAGCACTACCTGGGCGGTGGCCTGCTCATTGGCGCCGGCGTGGCGCTGCTGTTTGTGTTCAACGGCTGGGTCGGCGGCATGAGCAGCGTGTTCTCCAGCAGCTGGTCGTACCTGCTGCGCCGGGGCTACTTTCAGCAAGCCCGCTACACCGACAGCCGCGCCTGGCGCCTGGTGTACGCCGCCGGTGTGGTGCTGGGCGCGCTGGTGTGGCGCCTTTTTTTCAGCGACGGCAGCGCCCAAACCACCAGCGTGCCCACCTGGCAGCTGCTGGTGGGCGGCTTTTTGGTGGGCTACGGCGCGCGGCTGGGCAACGGCTGCACGTCGGGCCACGGCATCTGTGGGCTGGGCTCGCTGCAACTGCCGTCGCTGGGCGCCGTGCTCACCTTCATGGCCACCGCCTTCATCACCGCCAACCTGATGGCCTGGAGCCTGGCATGAACCCCCACACCCTGACCCTGCCCAAAGCCATCGTCACCCTGCTGGCCGGCGCCCTGTTTGGCCTGGGCCTGGCCGTGTCCACCATGGTGCAGCCCGAGGTGGTGCTGGGCTTTTTGCGCTTTGAAGACTGGGGACTGATGCTGGTGATGGGCGGCGCCGCCGGCACCGCACTCATCGCTTACAAGCTGGTGCCCCGCCTGATGAAACGCCCCGTGCTGGGCGACAAGTTTCTGACCCAACCCGCCCACTGGAACCGCGACACCGTGCTGGGCGCCGCCGTGTTTGGCGTGGGCTGGGGCCTGAGCGGCGTGTGCCCCGGCCCGGCCATTGCCGCGCTGGGCACCGGCAACTGGGACATTGTGTGGGCGCTGGGCGGCATTGTGCTGGGGGCGCTGGTGCAGGGGTGGCGGGCACCCCAGTAAACTGCCCCACACACCCCACACATGGCTTGAACGCCCAGGACACATCGCCCGCCTGGCAACACCACATTTCCATCACACACGCTCATGACAAGCATCCAACAACGCGCCGAACTTCAACGCCGCATCTGGCAAATCGCCAACGACGTCCGTGGCGCCGTCGACGGCTGGGACTTCAAACAATACGTGCTGGGCACCTTGTTTTACCGCTTCATCAGCGAAAACTTTGCAGCCTACATCGAGGCCGGTGATGACGAGGGTGTGCAAGATTTTGTGTAAACGGACAATCCCGCTGGGGCGCTGGCCCCGTAGTCCGTAAACACAATGACCACCAAGAAACACGAAGTC
>CAMBOY010000151.1 GCA_945869245.1 Hydrogenophaga intermedia | reverse complement strand
CGGCCAAAGAGCCACCGGCTGCTTCAATGGCGGCCTTGGCTGCGGCGGTGGCGCCCACGTTCTTCAGCACCACGGCGCGGGTGATCGCACCGGTGTTGATGACTTTGACGCACTTGGCGAGTTGCCCCACCAGACCGGCTTGCTTGAGCACCAGCAGATCGACTTCCGCCAGATCCAGTGCGCCCAACTGGGACAGGGTCACTTCGGCGTTGAACTTGAGCTTGGCCGATTTGAAACCGCGCTTGGGCAAGCGGCGCTGCAAAGGCATTTGACCGCCTTCGAAGCCCACTTTGTGGTAGCCACCCGAACGCGACTTTTGGCCTTTGTGTCCACGGCCAGCGGTTTTGCCCAGGCCCGAACCGATGCCGCGGCCCACGCGGCGCTTGGCGTGCTTGGCACCAGCGGCTGGTGCAATGGTATTGAGTTCCATGTCGTCGGCTCCCGATCAGATGACCTTGACCAGGTAACTGATCTTGTTGATCATGCCGCGCACAGCAGGGGTGTCCTGCAGTTCGCGCACGCTATTGACTTTGCGCAGGCCCAGGCCGCGCACGGTGTCGCGGTGGGATTGCTTGCATCCAATGGGGCTGCGCACCAGTTGGACTTTGACGGTAGTTTGTGTGGTCATATCGGCTCCTGCGTCCCGGGGATCAACCCAGGATCTCTTCCACCGACTTGCCGCGCTTGGCCGCCACGTCGGAGGGAGTGGTCGAGTTCTTGAGGGCGTCGAAAGTGGCGCGCACGAGGTTGTACGGGTTGCTCGAACCGTGGCTCTTGGCCACGACATCGGTGATACCCAGCACTTCGAAGACCGCGCGCATCGGGCCGCCGGCGATGATGCCGGTACCCTTGGGGGCCGGCTGCATCATCACAGCAGACGCGCCATGTTCGCCGTGCACGCTGTGGTGAATGGAACCATTCTTGAGCGACACCTTGATCATGTTGCGGCGTGCCTGCTCCATGGCTTTTTGCACCGCCACGGGCACTTCACGCGCCTTGCCTTTGCCCATGCCGACTCGGCCATCGCCGTCGCCCACCACGGTCAAAGCCGCAAAACCCAGAATACGACCACCCTTGACCACTTTGGTCACGCGGTTGATCGCGATCATTTTTTCGCGCAGACCGTCGTCGTTAGCTTCGTTCTTCACGTTTGCCTGAAATTTAGCCATTTTGGTTTCCCGACGGATTAGAACTGCAGGCCGGCTTCGCGGGCGGCCTCAGCCAAGGCCTTGACGCGGCCGTGGTAGGCAAAACCGGAGCGGTCAAACGCCACCTTTTCGATGCCAGCGGCCTTCGCTTTTTCAGCGATGCGCTTGCCGATGATGGCGGCTGCGGCGGCGTTGCCGCCTTTGCCTGCACTGCCCAATTGGGTGCGCACTTCGGCTTCGGCGGTGGAGGCAGAAGCCAACACGCGCGCGCCATCGGCAGACACCACATTGGCGTAGATGTGCAAATTGGTTCGGTTCACGGTCAGGCGAACGGCGCCTTGCTGCGCAATGCGGATGCGCGTCTGGCGTGCCCGACGGAGACGTTGCTCTTTTTTCGTCAGCATGATCCTGATCCTTACTTCTTCTTCGTTTCCTTGATCACGACCTTCTCATCCGAATAACGGATGCCCTTGCCCTTGTAGGGCTCGGGGGGACGCACGGCGCGCACCTCGGAAGCGATCTGGCCCACGCGCTGACGGTCAGCGCCCTTGATCACGATTTCGGTCGCAGTGGGGGTTTCCACCTTGATGCCGGCGGGCATCTGAATGTCCACCGGATGCGAATAACCCACAGTCAGGTTGAGCTTGGACCCTTGAGCGGCGGCCTTATAGCCCACGCCGATCAGGTTGAGCTTTTTCTCAAAGCCTTTGCTCACACCTTGCACCATGTTGTTGACCAGCTGACGCATGGTGCCCGACATGGCGTCGGCTTCGCGGGAATCGTTGGCTGCCGTGAACGACAGCGAACCATTGTTGTTGACCACCTTCACCAGCGGGTTCAGGGGCAGCTCAAGAGAGCCCAGAGCCCCCTTGACGGCGATTTGGGCGGCCTGGATGGCGACTTCTACGCCAGCGGGCACCACCACGGGTTGCTTACCAATACGCGACATTCAGTTTCTCCTCAATGCCCGCATCAGGCCACGTAACACAGGACTTCACCACCGACACCGGCGGCGCGGGCCTTGCGATCGGTCATCACACCTTTGGGCGTGGTGACAATGGCAACACCCAGACCGTTCATCACCTGCGGCAGCGCGTCGCGGCCACGGTAGATCCGCAGACCAGGCTTGCTGACGCGCTCGATGCGCTCGATCACCGGGCGACCGGCGTAGTACTTCAGGGCGATTTCGAGTTCGCTCTTGCCATCGGCCGTCTTCACTTGGAAGCCGTCGATATAGCCCTCGTCCTTCAACACCTGGGCGATGGCGGTTTTCAGCTTGGACGCCGGCATCGACACCACAGACTTTTCAACCATCTGGGCGTTGCGGATGCGGGTCAACATGTCGGCGATAGGATCACTCATGCTCATTTGTAGTTCTCCTAGGGCTTACCAGCTGGCCTTGGTCATGCCAGGGATTTCACCGGCAAACGCCAACTCACGCACTTTGGCGCGGGCCAGACCAAACTGATTGAACGTGCCACGCGGACGACCGGTGATTTCGCAACGGTTGCGCTGGCGCGTTGGATTGGCATTGCGCGGCAACTTTTGCAGCGCCAGACGGGCCGCGTCGCGCTCTTCGTCGCTGCGCTTGGCGTCTTTGGCAGTTGCCTTGAGTTCAGCGTATTTGGAAGCGAACTTGGCAGCGAGTTTTTCGCGCTTGAGTTCACGCTGGAGTAGTGCTTGTTTAGCCACACGCCACCTCAGTTCTTGAACGGGAAACGGAAACCAGCCAGAAGAGCCTTGCACTCTTCGTCGGTCTTGGCGGTCGTCGTGATGCTGATATTCAGACCACGCAGAGCATCCACCTTGTCGTATTCGATTTCGGGGAAGATGATCTGCTCTTTGACGCCGATGTTGTAGTTGCCACGGCCGTCAAAAGCCTTGCCGGAGATACCACGGAAGTCGCGCACACGTGGCAGCGCCACAGTGACAAAACGGTCCAGGAATTCGTACATGCGGGCACCACGCAGGGTCACCATGCAACCAATGGGCTGCTGCTCGCGGATCTTGAAGCCCGCGATGGCCTTCTTGGCCTTGGTCACCACCGGCTTTTGGCCAGCAATTTTGGACAGATCGCCGACGGCGTGGTCCATCACTTTTTTGTCGGCAACCGCCTCGCTCACGCCCATATTGAGGGTGATCTTGGTGATGCGCGGCACTTCCATGGGCGACTTGTAGCCAAACTTGGCCGTCAGCTCAGGCGCCACTTTGTCGCGGTAGATTTCTTGAAAGCGTGTCATATTCAAGCCGCCTTGATTTCTTCGCCGTTGGACTTGAAGACGCGCACTTTTTTGCCGTCTGCCAACTGCTTGATGCCCACACGATCAGCCTTGCCAGTGGCAGGGTTGAAGATCGCCACATTGGACTGATGGATCGGCATGGTCTTGTCGATGATGCCGCCCGTCACACCCTTCATGGGGTTGGGCTTGGCATGCTTCTTGACCATGTTCACACCCTCGACCACCACCAGGTCTTCGCTGGCGCGCAAGGACACCTTGCCGCGCTTGCCTTTGTCGCGACCGGCGATCACGATGACTTCGTCACCTTTACGAATCTTGTTCATGCTGGATTCCTCAGAGAACCTCGGGGGCCAGCGACACGATCTTCATGAACTTCTCGGTACGCAGTTCACGCGTGACCGGGCCGAAGATGCGGGTGCCAATGGGCTCGAGCTTGGCGTTGAGCAACACAGCGGCGTTGCCATCGAATTTGATCAGGGCGCCGTCTTGGCGGCGAATGCCTTTGGCGGTGCGAACCACCACAGCGTTGTAGACCTCGCCTTTTTTGACGCGTCCACGGGGGGCAGCTTCCTTGATGCTGACCTTGATGACATCACCCACGCTGGCGTAACGGCGCTTAGAGCCGCCCAGCACTTTGATGCACATCACGGACTTGGCACCCGTGTTGTCAGCAACATCGAGTCGAGATTGCGTTTGGATCATTTGAGTTAAGTCCCAACTTGAATCCCCCCAACCACCACGGCCGGGAGCGATCAGTCTTGGGCCCGTCGTTGCAAGGCACCAGTGCGGCACCCCACTTCGGTGGGCAGATATCTCCGCCTTTTTCAAAGCGAAGCCTTGCATTGTGGCACAGCTCGCACCCACCGTCAAGCATTGCGGCCAAGAAAGCCACAATTCTGCGAAGATGGCTGCCCTCAGCGCAGATTCACCAGGACACCACATGGCACACACACACCCTTCTTTGGTTTTTGTGGGCGGCGGCAATATGGCCAGCGCCATCGTCGGCGGCTTGCTGCGCCAAGGGCGCGCGGCCAGCGACATCGGCGTGCTCGAACCCTGGGCCGAGCAGCGCGAGCGCCTGGCCAGCCAGTTCCCCGGCCTACAGCTGTGGGCAGAGTCCCAGCCCGCCATGGCCAGCGCACAGACGGTGGTCTGGGCGGTCAAGCCGCAGGTCATGCAAGAGGCCGCCACCGCCTGTGCGCCCTATGTGCGCCACGCCCTGCAACTCAGCGTGGCCGCCGGCATCACCACCGCCAGCCTGGGAGCCTGGCTGGGCACCGACCGACTGGTGCGCGCCATGCCCAACACCCCCGCCTTGGTGGGCCTGGGCACCACTGGCTTGTTCGCCACGGCTGGCGCCGACGACGCCGACCGCACCACCGCCGACGGCCTGCTGCGCAGCACCGGCGATGTGGTGTGGGTGCAACAAGAGGCCGATCTGGACGCGGTCACCGCCCTCTCCGGCTCGGGCCCGGCCTATGTGTTCTATTTTCTGGAAGCCATGCGCGACGCCGGCGCGGCCATGGGCTTGGCGCCCGACACCGCTCTGCGGCTGGCGGTCGGCACTTTTGTGGGCGCGGCCACCTTGGCCCAGCGCTCAGACGACCCACCCCAGGTGCTGCGCGAGCGGGTCACCTCCAAAGGCGGCACCACCTACGCCGCCCTCACCACCATGGATCGCCTTCAGGTAAGCGCCCATTTCCAGCAAGCCCTGGAAGCGGCCAGAGCCCGCGCGGCGGAGCTGGGGCGCGAATTCGGCGGCTGAATGCCCGCCGCCGGCTCACACTCCGGCCACCACACCCAAGAACAGGGTGAAACCGAGCCAATGGTTGAGCCGAAAGGCCCGAAAGCAGCCATCGCGGCTGCGGTCTGCAATCAGCCGGTGGTGCCAGACCACCTGCGCCAGCGCCACCGCCAGCGTGGCCAGCCACACGGCCGACTGCACCTGGCCCCAGAGCACCACGGTCCAAATGGCCAGAAACACGCCATAAAACGCCATCACCGCCGCCACATCCCAGCGGCCTAGGGTAAGGGCCGAGGTTTGGATGCCGATGCGGATGTCGTCGTCGCGGTCCACCATGGCGTATTCGGTGTCGTAGGCCAACACCCAAAACAGATTGCCCAGCAGCAGCCACCAGGCCTCGGCCGGCACCGCCTGCCAGACTGCGGCCCAAAAACCCGGCTCGCCCCAGGCCGCCGTGCCGCGCACCGCCGCATAGGCCATGGGAATGCCGAAGCTGAACGCCACACCCAACACCGCCTGCGGCATGGACACCACCCGCTTGGCAAAGGGATAGAGCAGCGCCAGCCCCAGCGCAGCAAAAGACCAGGCGATGGCGCTGGGGTTGGTGCTGAGCACCAAGGCAAAAGCCAGCAAGGCCAGCACCGCACCCACAGCAAGGGCCTCACGGCTGCCCAGACGTCCGCTGGTGACCGGGCGCTGGGCGGTGCGTTTGACGTGGCGATCAAAGTCGCGGTCGGCCACATCGTTGACCGCACACCCCGCGCTGCGCATCAGCACCGTGCCCAGGGTGAACACCACCAGCAGGTGCCAGCCCGGAAAACCGCCAGCCGCCAGCCACAGCGCTGAGAGCGTGGGCCACAGCAGCAGCAGCCAGCCGGCCGGGCGGTTCCAACGGATCAGGTCTAGGTACAGAGACAGGCGCGACATGGGCAAGAGCAGCAACACCCCAGCCCCAGCAGGGCCGGGCACAAGGTCAAGACAGGCGTTCGACGCCGGTGAGTTCGCAGGCGTATATCGCGTTGCGCAAGGCGGCAATCGCTTCGTAGCGGGTGAAGCTGCGCCGCCACGCCAGCACCACCCGCCGCTTGGGCGGGACCCCTTCAAACGGCAGATAGCGCACAAACGAGGAGTCGCCGTAGTCCTGCGCCACCGCTCCGTGCGGCTCCAGCGCTGAGTTGGGCACCGACAGGCGCGGCACCAATGTCACGCCCATGCCCGCCGCCACCATGTGTTTGATGGTCTCCAGTGACGAGCCTTCAAAGCTCTTGCGGATGCCTTCGGCGTCGTTGGAAAACCGCGCAAACTCGGGACACACTTCGAGCACATGGTCGCGAAAGCAGTGGCCGGTACCCAACAGCAGCATGGTTTCCTGCTTGATTTCGTCGGCGGTGATGTGGCTCTGGCGCGCCAGGGCGTGGCTGGCTGGCACCGCCGCCACAAAGGGCTCGTCGTAGAGTGGCGCAATGGCCAAGTTGGTGTCGGGAAAGGGCTCGGCCAAGATCGCACAGTCGATCTCGCCCAGGCGCAGCTGCTCCAGCAACTTGGCGGTGAAATTCTCCTGCAGCATCAGCGGCATTTGCGGCGTGCGCTCAATCACCTGGCGCACCAGCGCGGGCAGCAGATAGGGGCCGATGGTGTAGATGACACCGAGCTTCAAGGCGCCGGCCAGCGGGTCTTTGCCGCGCTTGGCGATTTCTTTGATGGAAGCGGCGTGCTCCAGCACCGTCTGGGCTTGGCGCACGATGTCTTCGCCCAGCGGGGTGACCGCAATTTCGTTGGCGTTGCGCTCGAAGATTTTGACCTCGAGTTCTTCTTCGAGCTTTTTGATCGCCACCGACAAGGTGGGCTGCGACACAAAACAGGCTTCGGCGGCTTTGCCAAAGTGCCGCTCGCGGGCCACCGCCACGATGTACTTGAGTTCGGTCAGGGTCATGTTCGTATTGTGCCCCCTGGCGTCGGGTGCTGCGACTTCCCCGGCCCCGTGCTGGCTCAGGGCGCAGAAGCCCCTCTTCGCTCGCTGGCCCTGCCCCCCGGGGCACCCTGCGCCGCTCATGTCCCCCGACGGCCTACGGCCGTCACGCCTTCAAATACTCCGCCTTGCTGCCCATCCACCGGTCCATGTGGCGCTGGGCAGCTTGGGGGTGGGCGTCAAGCATGTGGTCGGCGGCGGCGCGCGCCCATTCCAGCAAATGGGTGTCTGTGGCCAAATCGGCAAAACGCAACAAGGGCGCGCCGGACTGGCGTTCGCCCATGAACTCGCCTGGGCCTCGGATGTCGAGGTCGCGGCGGGCGATCTCAAAGCCGTCGTTGGTCTCGGCCATGGCCTTGAGACGCTGGCGCGCGGTCTCGCTCAGGCGCCCGTTCTCGTTGGGCGCGTAGAGCAGCACACAGGCCGAGGCGGCCGCGCCGCGGCCCACCCGCCCGCGCAGTTGGTGCAGCTGCGACAGACCAAAACGCTCGGCGTGTTCGATCACCATGAGCGAGGCGGTGGGC